>JBFFWJ010000341.1:0-4521 GCA_041570315.1 Longimicrobiales bacterium
CGGGGCGTGCGTCCGGGGCGTGCCGCGCCTCTTCTCGGTCTCGCCCTCGCGACGGCGTGCGCCGACGCCGGACCCGAGATCGCCCTGGTGATCGAGATGCCCGCGTCGACGCAGGTCACCGTAGGCGACTACCTGCCGCTGTCCGTCACGGCCTCCTCGAGCGTCCCGGCCTTCACCTGGTCGACGAGCGACGAGCGCGTCGCCGTCGTGTCGCAGGGCACGGTGGAGGCGAGACGGCCGGGGGGGGTGACGATCTCGGTGTCGGCCCCGGGGGCCGTGCCGGCCGACATCGGGCTGACGGTCGTCGAGCGCCCGGGCGGCTACGGGGTCGACGAGATCGACTACTTCACCGAGGTCGCCTTCGGGTCGGAGTTCGGCGGTGCCACCCCGCTCCTGCGCCGCTGGCACGCCGACCGGGGGCCGCTCATCCGGGTGAACGGCGCGCCGAGCGCCGGGGACCAGCTCGCTCTCGACAGCGTGATCGCGGAGCTGAACCGGCTGACGCCGCTCGGCATCGACATCGTGGCCGATTCGCCCACCGTCGAGATGCACTTCATCCCGCAGTCGGAGTTCCAGGACGTGCTTCCGCAGGCTCCCGAGGGCAACAACGGCATCGTCTGGGTCTGGTGGGGCGGAGACCAGCACATCTTCAGGTCGGTGGTCCTGATCTCGACGACCACGGCCGAGGCGCGCCGGGCCCACATCATCCGCGAGGAGATCACGCAGATGCTCGGCCTGCTCAAGGACTCGTTCCGCTATCCCGCCAGCATCTTCTACCAGCCCGTCTCCGACGTCACCGAGTACCTTCCGATCGACCGCTCGGTCATCGAGCTCCTGCACCGCCCCGAGCTGAGCGTGGGCATGACCGCCGAGGAGGGGGCGCAGGTGGCGCGCACGCTCCTGCGCCCGGGTCCGCATCTCGCTGCCGCCGCGGCGGTCGGGCTGCGGGCGCGCGATCCGGATGCCGCCGGGGAAGCCCGCGTGGCCGGCTCCGCGGGAGGGAGCTCGGGGCGACGCTGATCAGCCCGTCTCGACGCCCGCTTCGGCGAGGACGCGCTGCAGGGAGTCGCTGAGCGCGTTGTGGCCTTCGATCGTGGCGCGGCACGCGGTCTCGGCCGAACGAAGCCGGCTCTCGCGGGCCTCCCAGACCGCGACGGAGTCGTTGTAGCTCTCGAAGAGCTCGAGGTACTCGTCGTAGCGGGCCGCCGGCACGCCGCCGTCCACGGTCTCGTAGCTCTCGACGCGGCCCCGGAGCGAATCGATCGTCTCCGAGAGCCGCAGGAGCGCCGCCTCGCTGCTGCTCAGCGAGCGCTGGCAGCGGTCCGAGCTGACACGCGCCCGGTACAGCTCCTCGCGCAGCCGGTTGATCTCGTTGGCCGTGCGCTGCCGCTCGACGATGCGCTGGCCGCCGGTGACGACGAGCGCGCCCGCGACCAGCACGGCGACGGCCATCAGCGCCCGGCGGAGGATGGGGTTCACGGCCGCGCCTCCTCGACGGTGAAGCCGAACATCATGCCCGCGTGCAGGTGCTCGGCGATGTGGCAGTGCAACATCCACTCCCCTGGGTTCGACATCTCCACGAGCACGTCCATCGTGGAGCCGACCGGCACGATCGCGGTGTCCTTCCAGACGAGGTTCTCGTTCTCCACGCCGTCCATGGAGAGCACCAGGAAGCGCTGCCCGTGGACGTGCATCGGGTGGTTCATCGGGTGGAACGAATCCGGGTTGTTGAAGATGCGGATCTTGACCACGTCGCCGACCCGGAAGCGCCAGTCGATCTCGGCGTTCTCGGCGCCGGTGCGCCGGTCACGCAGGATCCACGTGACCTGCTCGCCGGTCGACAGCCAATTCATCATCGGCATCGCATCGTTCCACTCCATCGGGGGCACGTACAGCGTGTCGGCCTCCATGGACAGCACGATCGAGGGGTGCAGGCCCTGGACGCGCACGGTCGTCTCGATCTCGTGATCGGGGGGGCGACCGAAGTGAGGGCGGAACGCCTCCACCTCGTCGGAGACCGGCCCGTGGCTGCGCAGCGTCTCGAACGCCGCGGACGCGGAGGCCTCGGCCGGCTCCTCGGAGACGGTCACGAGCGAGAGGGTGTCGACGTGGGGGTAGAACTCGCCGCGGAAGTGGTTGATCGCCTGAATCGTGTTCGCGATCGCCACCTCTCCCGGCTCGTCGAAGCGCACGTCGACCACGTAGCGCTCGGCCGGCGCGATGACGACCGACTCGATCCACTGCTCGCGCTCGAAGCGGCCCACGTCCGAGGCGACGACCTTCGCCCGCGCTTCGCCGAAGGTCACGTTGAAGGTCCGCGAATTGGCGACGTTCGTCAGGTAGAAGCGAACGACCTCCCCCCGCCGGACCGCGAGCCGGTGATCGGTCTCGCCGTTCACCATCATCACGTTGCCGTACCGGCCCATCAGCGCGTGCGTCGGGGCCCCGTCTCCCCAGGGAAGGACGCCCTGGTCGTCCATGAGGATGTCGTCGAGAACGAAGACCTCCTCGCGGTGCGCGGGGCCGTAGTAGTCGGCGTCCGGCGACGTCACGAGCAGGTTGCCGAAGAGCCCCAGGTCCTGCTGCACGTCCTCGCGGACGTGCGGGTGATACCAGAACATCCCGGCGTCGGGGACGCGCACCTCGTAGGTGAAGCTCTCGCCTCGCTCGATGGCCGCCTGGGTCACGCCCGGCACGCCGTCGAAGCGGTTGTCGAGCCGGACGCCGTGCCAGTGGATCGTCGTCGGCATCTCGATCTCGTTGGTCACCCGAACGACGAGCGTGGCGCCCTGCGGCGCCCGGATGAGCGGCCCCGGGTACTGGCCGTTGTAGCCGAACATCACGGTCTCGTGCCCGGCCAGGTCGCGTCGGACCAGGGACACGGCGATGTCCAGCGTGTCACCGTCCGCCATCGCGACGAGCTGCGACGGGCGAGCCTCGGGGAGGCTCCGAGCGTCGACGCCCATGCCCGGCATGAACGGCCCGACGACCGGAACGGCGGTCTCGAGGCCCGGGAGCATCGGCATGCCCATGTCCATGGGCACCATGCGCCAGGCGCCCGCCATCGGCATCGAGTGTCCCTCGTGCTGCGCGGCGAGCGCGCCCGGAAGGGAGGCCGCGAGCACGACCGGCAGCGCGCCGGCGCGCGCGCGCGTCAGCGGATTCCTCCTCCCGGTCGTCATCGCGATCGCTGTCCCCGCCTGGTCGAGTGTATCTTCGCCGCGCAGCACGGGCGCGGAAGTGCGCCCAGCGCGGCGGCGGCGCGGAGCGGACGTCCCCCGCCCGGGTGCAGTCCGCCGAATACCCGGGCCGCTCGGGAGTGTTCACCGCGACGGGCGCCCCCGAAGGTCGTCCCGCGACGCGGCGCGAGGCAAGACACGGCCGGATACGGCCGAGCGGAGAGTCATGGTCGACAGAGAGATCCCCTCCGGCGGCGCCGGACCGGGCGGGGCGCGCGCGCGCCCCCTCCTCCTGCTCCTCTTCGTGGGCAGCGGCTGCGCCGCGCTCGTCTACGAGGTCGTGTGGTTCCAGATGCTCCAGCTCGTCGTCGGCTCGACGAGCCTCTCGCTCGGAGTGCTGCTCGGCGCCTTCATGGGCGGGATGTGCCTGGGCAGCCTGGCGCTGCCCCGCTACGTCTCGATGGATCGTCACCCGCTGCGCGTGTACGCGGTCCTCGAGCTCGCCATCGCGGGGTGGGGGCTGGCGCTCCTGGGCCTCATTCCCCTGGTCGGCAGCGCGTACGTGGCGCTGGTGCCCCCAGGCTTCGCCTCGGTGCCGCTGCGAGCGCTGGTGGCGGGACTGCTCCTGGTGCCCCCGACCGTGCTCATGGGGGCCACGCTGCCGGCGATCTCACGGTACGTCGAGGCGACGCCGACCGGGGTCTCCTGGATGGGCATCTTCTACGGAGGCAACATCGACGGTGCGGTGCTCGGCTGCCTCCTGGCGGGGTTCCACCTGCTGCGGCGCTACGACGTCGTCGTGGCCACCCTGGCGGCCGTGACCCTCAACGTCGCGGTCGCCGCGCTCGGCTTCGCGCTCGCTCGGGCGAGTGCGTACGCCGGCCCCCGGACCGCGCCTCGCGATCCGCCCCGGGTCGGGACGGGACCGTACCGTGCGGTGCTCTGGGCGATCGCCCTGTCGGGCTTCGCCGCCCTCGGCTCCGAGGTCGTGTGGACGCGCCTGATGGCGCTGGCCCTGGGGGCGACGACCTACACCTTCTCGATCATCCTGGCCGTGTTCCTCGCCGCGCTCGGCGTCGGCAGCGGGGTGGGCTCCTACGTCTCGCTCCACACCGCGCGCGCGCGCTCGCTGTTCGCGGCCTGTCAGGTCGGGGGAGCCCTCGGGATCGCGTGGGCGGCCCACGCGATCGCCGTGCAGCTCCCGTTCTGGCCGATCGACCCGTCGATCGCCCTGGAGCCCGGCCACGTCTTCCAGCTCGACCTCGCCCGGGCGCTGTGGGCGCTGACCCCGGCGCCCTTCTTCTGGGGCGCGAGCTTCCCCCTGGCGGTGGCGGCGGCCGCC
>JBFFWJ010000342.1:0-4486 GCA_041570315.1 Longimicrobiales bacterium
GCGCCTCGCCCTCCGCGCTGGCGACGATGCGCAGCGAGGTCAGCGCGGCGGCGGCCTCGCCCACGGTGATCGGGTTGGAGTAGATGTACATCTGCGACGACTCGCGCAGGAACGCGACGGTCGCTTCGTCCGAGACGACGTAGCCGCCGTTGACGCCGAACGCCTTGCCCAGCGTGCCGACGAGCACGTCCACGGGCCCGCACGCGGTGTGCTCCTCCACCCCGCGCCCCGTGCGGCCGAAGGCGCCGACGCCGTGCGAGTCGTCGACGATCAGCACCGCGTTCTCCTCGTAGCCGTCGTCGTGGCGGGCGCAGGCCTCGACCAGCCGGTCGAGCGGCGCGTGGTCGCCCCGCATCGAGAAGATCCCGTCGGTGACGACGAGAGCCCGCTTCGCCCTGCCCTTCCACTGCTCGAGCGCGGCCTCGGCGGCGGCGACGTCGTTGTGCGGGTACACCGCCTTGCCCGCCGGACGGGCGAGGCGCATCGCGTTGATGATGCAGTTGTGGTTGAGCTCGTCCGAGATCAGCACCGTCTCGGGGGTGACCAGCGGCGTGATCGTGGACACGATCGCGGCGTAGGCGGAGGAGAAGATCATGCCCGCCTCGCGACCGTGGAACTCGGCGAGGCCCTCCTCGAGGGCGACGTGCGCCCGGTACGTTCCGGAGATGAAGCGGACGGCCCCGGGGCCCGCGCCGAACGCCCGCGTCGCCTCCTCCTCGGCGGCGATGACCTCCGCCCTGAGCCCCATGCCGAGGTAGGAGTTGGAGTTCAGGCGCAGGAACTCCCTGTCGCCCTCGCCGCGCAGGAGGAAGCGGGGCCCGCGGTCCCCGGACGCGGGGATGACCGCCTCGACGACCGCCTCGGCGCCCTTGGCGGTGCCGGCCTCCACGAGGCCCGCGACATGATCGGTGAGGACGGCGCTCAAGCGGTCGACCGGCATCGGCTTCTCCCTCGTGGTCTCCTGTGCCGGAGCGGCGCCGCGAACGCCGGCCGCCCCGGTCGTGTTCTCAGCTCCGGACGTGCTCCAGCATGTCCCGGGTCATCGTGGCCGCGTCGTAGGCCGGCGCCCAGTCCCACTCCCGGCGCGCCGCGCCGTCGTCGATGCGGTCGGGCCACGAGGCCGCGATCGCCTCCCGGACGGGGTCGACGTCGTACTCGATCTCGAAGCCCGGCATGTGCCTGCGGATCTCCGCCGCGAGCCCCTCGGGTGTGAGCTGCATGGCGGTGACGTTGAAGGCGTTGCGGTGCTCGAGCCGCTCCGGATCGGCCTCCATGATCCCCATCGCGGCCCGGATCGCGTCGGGCATGTACATCATGTCGAGCTGCGTGTCGGGCCCCAGGAAGCAGGTGTAGCGGCCGTGCTCGACAGCCTTGTAGAAGATGTCCACGGCCCAGTCCGTCGTGCCGCCACCGGGCGGGGCCCCGTACGAGATCAGCCCCGGAAAGCGTACGCCCCGCGTGTCGACTCCGTAGCGGGCGTGGTAGTAGTCGCACAGGAGCTCGCCGGCCACCTTCGTGATCCCGTACATGGTGCTCGGCCGCATGATCGTATCCTGCGGCGTGGGGTCCTTGGGGGTCCCGGCCCCGAAGACGCCGATCGAGCTCGGGGTGAAGACGCCGCAGCGCTGCTCGCGCGCCACCTCCAGCACGGCTTCCAGGCTCGACATGTTGACGTGCCAGGCCAGGCGCGGGTCCTTCTCCCCGATCGCGGACAGGATCGCGGCCAGATGGAAGACCGTGTCCGCCCGGTGCCGCATGACCGCGTGCCCGACGGCCTTGGGGTCGGTCGCGTCGAGGACCTGGAAGGGCCCCGCCTCGGCCATCTCCCGGTCCGGCTGGCGCACGTCCGTCGCCATGACCTTCGAGTCGCCATAGCTGTCCCTCAGCGCGGGCACGAGCCAAGAGCCGATCTGTCCTCCGGCTCCTGTGACGAGAATGCGCTTCACGGGGCTCCTCGGTTCGCGGGCTCCCCGGAGGCCTCGGCGCCGGGGAGGCGGGCCGCAATCTACAAGGGCGCGGCCGAGGGCGGCGAGGGTCCCCTTGGGGGTCGCGTCACCCCTTCGCCCGTTCCACCGTCTTGTCGTCGGAAGCGCCTCCCGAGGGTGCGACGTCACCCCGGAGACGAGACGCTCCGGCCCTCCGCTGGCAGGCCGGGCTCAGTCCCCCGCCTCCACGTAGAGCTCCCCGCCCCGCTCACGGAACTCCTCCGCCATCTTCTTCATCCCGTGGCCCACCGCCTCCTCGGCATGGACCCCGTGCTCGTCGGCGAAGCGGCGGATGTCCTCGGTGATCTTCATCGAGCAGAACTTGGGTCCGCACATCGAGCAGAAGTGAGCGACCTTCGCGCCCTCGGCGGGGAGCGTCTCGTCGTGGTACTCCCCGGCCGTGACGGGATCGAGCGCCAGGTTGAACTGGTCGCGCCAGCGGAACTCGAAGCGCGCCTTCGACAGCGCGTCGTCCCACTCCTGCGCCCTCGGGTGGCCCTTGGCGAGGTCCGCGGCGTGGGCGGCGATCCTGTACGCGATCACCCCCTGCTTCACGTCGTCGCGATTCGGCAGGCCGAGGTGCTCCTTGGGGGTCACGTAGCAGAGCATCGCGGTGCCGTACCACCCGATCTGCGCCGCGCCGATCGCGCTCGTGATGTGGTCGTAGCCCGGCGCGACGTCGGTGGTGAGCGGCCCGAGCGTGTAGAACGGCGCCTCGTCGCACCACTCGAGCTGCTTCTTCATGTTCTCCTCGATCAGGTGCATCGGCACGTGACCGGGGCCCTCGTTCATCACCTGCACCCCGTGCTCCCAGGCGATCCGCGTGAGCTCGCCCTGCACCCTCAGCTCCGCGAACTGCGCCTCGTCGTTGGCATCCGCGATCGAGCCGGGGCGCAGCCCGTCGCCGAGCGAGAACGACACGTCGTACTCGGCCATGATCTCGCAAAGCTCGCGGAAGTGCGTGTACGTGAAGTTCTCCTCGTGATGGGCCATGCACCACTTCGCGATGATCGAGCCGCCGCGGGACACGATGCCCGTGAGGCGGCCCGCGGTCATCGGGATGAAGCGCAGGAGCACGCCGGCGTGCACCGTGAAGTAGTCGACGCCCTGCTCGCACTGCTCGACGATCGTGTCCCGGTAGACCTCCCACGTGAGCTCCTCGGGCACGCCGCCGACCTTCTCGAGCGCCTGGTAGATCGGCACGGTCCCGATGGGGACCGGCGAGTTGCGCAGGATCCACTCGCGGGTCTCGTGGATGTTCGCGCCGGTCGACAGGTCCATGACCGTGTCCGCGCCCCACAGCGTCGCCCAGCGCAGCTTCTCGACCTCCTCCTCGATGGAGGAGCTCACGGCCGAGTTGCCGATGTTGGCGTTGATCTTGACCTTGAACGCCCGGCCGATCGCCATCGGCTCGATCTCGGGATGGTTGATGTTCGCCGGGATGATCGCGCGGCCCCGCGCGACCTCGTCGCGCACGAAGGCCGGCTCCATCCCCTCGCGGATCGCGACGAACTCCATCTCCGGGGTGACCTCGCCGCGGCGGGCGTACGCCATCTGCGTGACGGCGCCGGTGCCGCGCAGCGTGCGCCGGGCGAGGCCCTGCGGCATCTCGACGGCGTTCACCGCACCGTTGCCGGCGACCGGAAGCGCCCGCGAGCGCCCGGTCTCACGCACGTCGCCCCGCTCCCGGATCCACGCCTCCCGCAGCGGCGGCAGCCCCTCGCGCACGTCGAGCTCGCGCGGCCCGCTCGTGTCGTAGACCCGAAGCGGCGGCTCCCCGCCCGTCAGGTGGACCTCGCGCATCGGCACGCGGATGCCCCGGCTTCCCTCGACGTGGACCTTCCTGGAGTTCGGAAAGGCGCCGGGATAGTCCGTGCCCACGTCCTCGGTCTTCGGGGCGACGCGCGGGCGGTTGCCTCCGTTCTTCTCGCTCATGGCGGATCACCTGTGCGGCGCCGGGAGCGAGCCGCGAGACCGGCCGCCGGGGGATTCGGCCTCGCGCTTCGCCGCGCTCCCTACGCCGGTCTGAACCGGATCAGGTTCCGAGGGTCGCTCTCAACCGCGGCCTCCCGCGCTCGCGGCGGGCGGCGGGTCGCGGTGCCCCTGGCGGCGCCCTGAAGCTAGGGGATGGGGGGGCGAACCGGGAGGGCGTGGCGTCTCACGGGCGCGCCGCCGATCGTTCCTTCAGGGACTGCTTCCCTGACCGGGGACTCCCTCCCCCGACGTGACCCACGGACGGCACCGTACCGATATGCCCACCCGACGCGCCCGACCCACCCGCACCGCCCTGCTGCTCCTGGCCGCGCTCCCGCTCGCCGGCTGTGACCTCGTGGAGCCCGGCGACGACGCGCCGGAGAAGATCACCGCCCTGCCCCGCGCGCTGACCGTCGCCGAGCAGGCGGTGATCGAGAACGGCAACGCCTTCGGCCTCGACCTGCTGCGCGAGGCGGCGGCGCGGGACGACCGTGCGAACCTCGTGCTGTCGCCGTTCAGCGCATCGA
>JBFFWJ010000343.1:0-4481 GCA_041570315.1 Longimicrobiales bacterium
CGCGATCTTCCTGGCGGCCGCGGGGATCCACGGGACGGTGTCGTACTTCGTCGCGAGCCGGGTGCGCGAGCTGGGCATTCGGATGGCCCTGGGCGCGGGAAGCGGGGGGATCGTGCGCCTGGTCGTCCGCCGCGCGGCGCGCCTCGCGCTCTGGGGTGTCGGGCTCGGCCTGGTCGGTGTGCGCGCGTCCACGTCCACGGTGGAGTCGCTCGTGTACGGGATCGGGCCCATCGACGCGCTCACGCTGGTCGGCGGGTGTCTCCTCCTGGCCGGCGTCGCGTTGGCGGCAGCCGCGCTGCCGGCGCTTCGGGCGGCCCGCGTGCCGCCGGCGCTCTCCCTCGGATCGGGGTGAGCCGGTGAGGCCGGGCGGCTCGCGCCCGCAGGGGTCTCGAGGTGGGGCAACGCGACGAGCCGTGGGCCGTGGCGCTCCTCGGGTCCACTCCCGCGTCGACCCGGAAGACCGGGGGGCGTCGACGCGCCCTCGGGCACCGGGCTCGCGAGGCGAGCCGCGTTGACACCCCTCGGGGGCGCGTTAGCTTTTCCCGAAGGATACGCAGACGACGGGCCCATCCCCTCGGGGGGTGGGCCCGTCTCGTTTCCGAGGATCTCATGCCTGCTCAGGGTTCTTGCACGGTCGTCGTCGGCTGCCAGTGGGGAGACGAGGGCAAGGGCAAGATCGTCGACGTGCTCGCCGAGGGCGTCCACATCGTGGCCCGCTACCAGGGCGGCGCGAACGCCGGCCATACCGTGCACGTCGGCGACGACTCGTTCATCCTCCACCAGATCCCGTCGGGCATCCTGCACGAGGGCAAGCGGTGCCTCCTCGGGAACGGCGTCGTTCTCGACATCACGCAGTTCTTCGAGGAGTACGACGCGCTCGCGGCTCGGGGCGTCGCGCTGGAGGGCCGCGTCGGCGTGAGCCGGCGCGCGCAGCTCCTCCTCCCTTACCACCGGCTGCTCGACCAGGCGGCCGAAGAGTCGGCGGCCCTGAAGATCGGGACGACCGGGCGGGGCATCGGCCCGGCCTACGAGGACAAGGCGGGCCGCCGGGGGCTTCGCGTCGCCGACCTCGGTGACGCGGAGCGGCTCGCGCGACGCGTGGAGCGGGCGCAGGGGCGTGTGCTCGCGCGGCTGAGCGAGCTGGGTGCGCCGCCCGACGGCGGGCTCGCCCGTGCGATGGAGGAGGCACTCGGGCTCGGCGAGCGCCTGCTGGGCCTCGCGACCGACACCGGTCCGGAGATCACCGAGGCCCTGCGCTCGGGGCAGCGGGTGCTCCTGGAAGGAGCGCAGGGCACGGCGCTCGACCTCGATCACGGAACGTACCCGTTCGTGACGTCGTCCAACACGACCGCGGGCGGAGCGGCGACGGGCACGGGAATCGGCCCGACCGCGATCGATGCCGTCGTCGGTGTCGTGAAGGCGTACACGACGCGGGTCGGTGAGGGGCCCCTGCCGACCGCCTTCGACCCCGAGATGGACGAGCGCGTGCGCGCGCTCGGAGGCGAGTTCGGGGCGACGACCGGACGCCCCCGGCGCTGCGGCTGGTTCGACTCCGTGCTCACGCGGCATGCGGCGCAGGTGAACGGGCTGACCGGCCTCGCGGTGACCAAGCTCGACGTCCTCGACACGCTGCCGGAGCTCAAGGTGGCGACCGCGTATCGCCTTGCGGACGGGACGCGCACGGAGAGCTTCCCCGCCGACACGTGGTCCCTGTCGAGGGCCGAGCCGGTATACGAGTCCCTTCCGGGATGGGGCGCCCCCACCGGTGAGGTCCGCAAGCTCGGGGATCTCCCCGCGCGGGCGCGAGCCTATCTCGACCGCATCGAGGAGCTGACGGGGGCGCCGGTGCAGTGGGTGTCGGTCGGCACGAAGCGGAGCCAGATCATCCCGGTAGGATCGTGAGCACGACGCGCGCGACCCAGGCGATCGTGATCAGGAGGGCGGGAAAGAGCGCGAGACCCACGGAGAAGGTCAGCCCCATGCGGTAGAGCGCCGGGCCGGTCGGAAGGACCCGTCCTCCCCACAGCTTCTCGATCAGGATCTCGACGGCAGGCCCGAGGAGGTAGCAGAGGTTGGCCATTGCCCCGAAGGCCACCGGCACGATCAGCGGGGGGAATTCGAGCCCTCCGCCGGGCGGCAGCATGGCCACCAGGGATCCGTAGCCCAGCGTGAACAGCCCCGCCGCGCCCACCGCGGCATTGTAGGCGAGGCGACGCCGCTCCCACCATCCGATGATCGATCCGGCCCTCCGGCGTGCCGGAGCCGGATACAGGAACTCCGTCAGGGCGCTCATGTCGTACCGTCCGCTCCTCGATTCCGTCCCGATCCTCGATTCCGTCCCGATCCTCGATTCCGTCCCGATCCGAGCCGGCGTTCCACCCGCCCACGACTGAACTTTGTGACGCAAAGTTGATGCCACGCCCGGTCCGAGGGCGGAGCGCCTCGCTTGAGAGCGCGCGTCCGCGTCTCTAGCTTTTTCGGTCTTTGGCCGCCCGCCGGAATCCCCTTCGGCGGCCGGCTCTCCGGGGTGCACGGGAGGGTCGCTCGTGTTCGACGAACTCGCCAGCAAGCTCGACGGGGCTCTCAAGGGGCTGCGCCAGCGCGGCGTGCTCACCGAGCCCATGATCAAGGAGGGACTGCGCGAAGTGCGGCGTGTCCTTCTCGAGGCCGACGTGAACTTCCGTGTCACGCGCGACTTCCTGGGGCGTGTCCAGGAGCGGGCCGTGGGCGAGGCGGTGCTCAAGTCGGTATCGCCCGGCCAGCAGATCGTGAAGATCGTGCACGACGAGCTCGCGGCGCTGTTCGGCGAGGGGCGACCGACGCTGTCCAAGCCGCCGAGCGGACCCACCGTGATCCTCATGGTGGGGCTCCAGGGCTCGGGCAAGACGACGTCGGCGGCCAAGCTCGCCCGGCGACTGGGGCGCGGCGGGGGCTCACCGCTCCTCGCGGCCGTCGACCTGCAGCGTCCGGCGGCCGTCGAGCAGCTCCAGACCCTGGGCCGTCAGATCGGCGTCCCGGTGCATGCGGGCGAGTTCGGCGGGGACCCGGTCGCCGCCGCGGTCGCGGCCCGGGAGCGGGCGGCGAGGGACGAGCACTCCGCGCTCGTCGTCGACACCGCGGGGCGGCTGCAGATCGACGAGGCCCTCATGGACGAGCTCGGACGGATCAGGGCCGCCGTCCGTCCCTCCGAGATCCTGCTCGTCGCCGACGCGATGACCGGCCAGGAGGCGGTCGCGATCGCTCAGGGCTTCGACGAAGCCCTCGGAATCACCGGCATCGTCATGACCAAGATGGACGGCGATGCCCGGGGTGGCGCCGCGCTCTCGATCCGGGGGGTCACCGGCAAGCCGATCAAGTTCATCGGAGTCGGGGAGGGCATCGATGATCTCGACACGGCCGACCCCGAGCGCCTCGCCGGCCGGATCCTCCAGATGGGCGATGTGGTGGGGCTCGTCGAGCGCGCTCAGGTCGCCATCGACGAGGAGGAGCAGATCAAGCTCCAGGAAAAGGTGCTGGGGCGAGGGCGCTTCACCCTCGAGGACTTCCTCGTCGCCATGCGACAGATCCAGAAGATGGGTCCGCTCGATCAGCTCCTGAAGCTCATTCCGGGGATGGGCCGCCTGCAGCTGCCCGCCGGCGCGACCGACCCCAGGCGGTTCAAGCACGTCGAGGCCATCATCCTCTCGATGACGCCCGAGGAGCGCCGCAAGCCCGAGATCCTGAACGGATCCCGTCGCGCCCGCATCGCCAAGGGGAGTGGACGCCCGGTCTCGGAGGTGAACCGTCTTCTCAAGCAGTTCAAGGATATGCAGAAGTTCATGAAGCAGATGAAGGGGATGATGGGGGGCATGGGGGGCTCGGGGGGGATGCCGGGCATGCCCTTCGGGCGTTGAGGGGTCCGCGCCCGAGCTGCGTCGAGGTCACGTGGAGCCGAGGGCGCCTTCGCGGGCCCCGCCGAGCGCCGGGTACGTGCCCGGCGCGGCTGTACAGCCCACGGCGCCGCTTGTATCCTTTACGTCTGCCCATTTCTTGGCCTTGATCGAAGAGCCCCCGAAGAAGATGCCCGCACGAATCCGACTCCGGCGGATGGGCCGGAAGAAGAAGCCTCACTACCGGGTGGTCGTGGCCGACAGCGCCGCGCCCCGGGACGGACGCTTCGTGGAGACCCTCGGCTACTACAAGCCGCTCGCCCAGCCGGCCCGGCTCGTTCTGGACATGGAGCGGGTGGACCATTGGCTCGCCGAGGGCGCGAGCCCTTCGGGCACGGTGAAGTCGCTGATCGCCAAGGCGCGCAAGGGCGGCGACGCCGCCGTCGCCGTGGGCGTGGAGGACGTCGAGGAGCGCCAGGCCAAGCGGGCTGAGCAGCTGGCGGCGCGACGGGCCGCGGAGCAGAAGGCCGCCGCCGAGGCGAAGGCCGCCGACGAGGCCGCTGCCGCCGAGGCGAAGGCCGCGGAGGAGGCCGCTGCCGCCGAGGCCGAGGC
>JBFFWJ010000344.1:0-4480 GCA_041570315.1 Longimicrobiales bacterium
CATCTCGTAGCGCAGGATGTCGAAGCTGCCCCCCGTCGCGGACGCGAACACCACGTGCCGGCCGTCCGGCGTCCATGCAGGCTGAACGTCCATCCCGTCGGTGGACGTGAGCCGCCGATACCCGGAGCCGTCGACTCCGACGACGGCGATGTCCAGCTCGCCGCCCGTGTCCACGGCCAGCGCGAGCCAGCGTCCGTCCGGGCTCCACGCGGGCTCGAAGTGGTAGCCCGGGCCCCGGGTCACGGCCCGGGCCTCGCCCGACCCCAGGTCCTGGATCCAGATGTCTCCGCGCATGGAATACGCGAGCGTGGTGCCGTCGGGGTGCCAGGCAGGGTCGAGCGGCCCGCTCGTGACGGCGGGAAGCATGTGGTTCTCCACGCGGGTCGCGAGGCCGTAGCGCGGCAGCTGGGCGTGGGCGGTCGCGGTCGCGACGAGGACCGGCAGGCAGGCGAGGCCGAGCGGGCGTCTCATGGACCGCAACGTAGGGAGGGGCGGCGGGCCGGGACAGCGGGCGGAGCGCGCGTCCGCCCGAGCGGCCCTTGAGCCGGCGCCAAGTCGGGGGCCCGGGGAGCCGGCGGGCGCTACGGAAGGCCCGGCATGCCCGGCGCTGGGCGCTCCGACGCTGCCCGCCAGGTTGCGGCGCGGGGGGGGCTTGGGGATACTGGGCTTCGCCGCCACCCCCCTGTGAGAGCCGTCCGATGTCCCTCTCCGCTCTTCCGACCTCGGTGCTCACCCGACGCCAGCTCCTCCACGGCACCGCCGCGGCGATCGGCACGCTGGCGCTGCCCGGTGAGGCTCGATCGGCCCCGCTGGGACGAGCCGACGCCCGGCCGGGCCAGGAGATCGGGCCGTATCCCGCGCAGTGGCTCCCGGAGGGCGTCCGCTCGCGCTTCGTGCACGGGATCAACGGGCTCACCATGCACGTGCTCGAGGCGGGATTCGAGACGCGGGGCCGGCCGGCCCTCCTCCTGCTGCACGGCTTTCCCGAGCTCGCGTACAGCTGGCGCCGGGTCATGGTCCCCCTCGCCCGCGCCGGGTACCACGTGATCGCGCCGGACCAGCGGGGCTACGGCCGCACGACGGGATGGGACGCCGAGTATGACGGGGACCTCGCGTCGTTCCGGCGGCTGAACGTCGTCCGCGACGCCCTGGGGCTCGTGTCGGCGCTCGGGTATCGCTCCGTGGCGGCCGTGATCGGCCACGACTTCGGCTCGCCGATCGCGGCGTGGTGCGCGGTGGCCCGGCCGGACGTGTTTCGCTCCGTGGCGCTCATGAGCGCGCCCTTCGCGGGCACGCCGAGGCTTCCGTTCGACACGGCCGGTCGACCGCCGCGGGAGCCGGAGGAGGCCGGACCGAGCATCTACGACGATCTGGCCGCGCTTCCGCGCCCCCGCAAGCACTACCAACGCTACTACCAGACGCGGGAGGCGAACCCGAACATGTGGAGGGCGCCGCAGGGGCTGCATGCGTTCCTGCGGGCCTACTACCACTACAAGAGCGCCGACTTCGAGGGGAATCGACCGTATCCTCTCGCCGCCCTGACCGCGGAAGAGTGGGCGAAGATGCCGACGTACTACATCATGGACCTGGCGGAGGGCATGGCGGAGACCGTCACGCCCTTCATGCCGTCGGCAGCCGAGATCGCCGCCAACGAGTGGCTTTCCGAGGATGCCCTGAGCGTCTACACGCAGGAGTACGAGCGGACCGGCTTCCAGGGAGGGCTCAACTGGTATCGCTCGGGAGGGATCGGGCAGCCCGAGATGGAGCTCTACGCGGGGCGGACGATCGATCAGCCGTCGATCTTCATCGCGGGCGCGAGCGACTGGGGCTCGTATCAGGCGCCCGGCGCGTTGGAGCGCATGCGGAGCGAGGCGTGCACGGACTTCCGCGGCGTGCACATGGTGGACGGGGCGGGACATTGGGTCCAGCAGGAGGAGCCGGAGGAGACGAGTCGGCTCCTCGTCGAGTTTCTCGCCGGTCGAGCCTGAGCCCGCGGCCCGTCTCGGGCGCCGCGCCCGCGCGTCTCCCTCCCGGCCGCCCGATCGGGATCCTCGCGTTTCCGACGGCGAGGATCATACAGTTCGTAAGCCTTGGCAACGAACTCCGAAATGATCGTGAGCAGACGCATGGCCGACCGATTCCGGGCGCTGGTGGTGAGGGACCGCGATGGAGGCTACGACCGCGCCATCGAGACGCGCTCGGTGAGCGACCTCCCTGCGGGCGAGGTGCTGGTCCGGGTCCGCTACTCGGCTCTCAACTACAAGGACGCGCTCGCCGCGACCGGACATCGTGGCGTCACCAAGAGCTATCCGCACACGCCGGGGATCGATGCCGTCGGGCACGTCGTGGCCTCCGAGGTTCCGGACTTCGAGCCGGGAGATCGCGTCACCGTCACCGACTACGACCTGGGATCGAACACGCCCGGCGGGTGGGGTGAGATGATCCGGGTGCCCGCCGACTGGGTCGTGCACCTCCCCGACGGCCTGACGATGCGGCACAGCATGGGGCTGGGCACGGCCGGGCTGACGGCCGCGCTGTCGCTGCGAGAGATCACGGGCGCGGGCGTGACGCCCCGGCATGGCCCGGTGGTCGTGACCGGAGCGACCGGCGGCGTCGGCTGCGTGTCGGTGGCGATCCTGGCGGAGGCCGGCTACGAGGTGGTGGCGGTGACGGGCAAGCCCGAGGCGAAGGCCTTCCTCGAGGGGCTCGGCGCGACCGAGGTGATGGACCGTAGCGAGATGGCCCCCGATCCCCGCCGGCCGCTGGCCGCGGGCCGCTACGCCGCGGCCGTCGACACGGTCGGCGGCGACATCCTGGCCGGCTTGCTCGCGAGGATGCTGCCGCACGGCGTGGTGACCTGCTGCGGCCTCGTCGCGTCACCGGAGCTTCACACCACCGTCTATCCGTTCATCCTGCGTGGCGTCCGCCTCATCGGCATCGACTGCGAGGATTGCCCGATCGAGATCCGGCGCGACCTCTGGACGAAGCTCGCCGAGTGCTGGCGCTTCGAGGGGCTGGAGGACCTGATCCGGGACGTTTTGCTGGAGGACCTGGACGACGAGGTCCTGCGCATGATGGAGGGCGACAGCCGGGGACGGGTGGTCGTCGCGCACGCGAGCGAGTAGCGCACCACGACAGGCCTGTCGTGGGACGCGAAATGCCGGGGGCCCCGGCCTTGCCGCAGGCCGGGACCCCCGAGATCCGTCGCGCTCGGCTTCCCCGAATCGTGCCGGGCGACTCCTTCGCGCCTACATCGCCGGCAGGTTCGCGCTCAGGTCCGGCCGCAGGACCAAGAGCTCGCTCTTGACCGACGCGACCGCCTCGTTGAAGAGGTCCTGCATCGCGTCCGCGTGGAACTCCCCGTACACGCCTTCCAGGAGGGTCTCGAAGGCGTCATCGTCGGCGGGAGCCATGCTCGCGAAGTCCGCGTACGGGATCGAGATGACCCACTCGCTGCCGACGCTGCCGACCATGCCCTGGAAGACCGAGTACTCGGCGGGAGCGCCGCTCGACTCGAACGCGTTCTTCAGGGCGCCCAGGAACTGCATGAAGGCCTCTTCCCTCCCGGAATGCACGGCGAAGGTCACGACCTGATACAACGGCCGGAGGGGAGCGTCGGCAGCCGCGGTGCCGAGCTCTCGCCGGTTGCGGATCAACTGGGCGCGGAAGCTCTCGACATAGGGCGCCACGTGCCGCCACTGCTGTTCCCTCACGGCCGCCGGGTCCAGATCGGGCGTGTCCCAATCGGCCATCTGGTGGTTGAACGTCCCGAAGACGTACTGGCCGGAGCGCTCGCCCATGGCGATCTCGAACGCCACCCAGGTCCAGGAAGACCCTTCTCCGACGGCCCAGTCGCGGAACATCGTGAAGTGGCGCTCGAACTCGGCCGGAGAGCCGGCGACGTCCACCTCGATGACCTGGGCGAAGTCTCCGGGCGTTGCCTGGGCCGTCACGCCGAACGGCAGGAAGAGGGTGAGGGCCAGCAGCGCTGTGGCCGCCTTTTTCATGATGATCTCCTGAAGAGGGGGGCTGCCGCTCCAACGCGGCGGTCTCGGACAAGAGGGAGCGGCGGCGCGTGAATGGCAACCCGCCCGTCGTGGGCCTACCGCAGATCCACCAGCCGAGGCGCGTCCCCGGGGATCGTGCCGGCGTCGACGAGCTCGACGGCCGCGCGCAGCTTGATGCCCTCCTCGACCGAGGCGCGCACCGCTTCGAGGTCGGGGGAAGACCCCGGACGGGCCTCGACCCAGACGACGAGCTCGTCGCGGTGGTCGCGGGCGCTGACGCGCGCCTGATAGCGGGAGACCGAGTCGATGCCGGCGAAGCTCCGATCCAGGACCCGCGGGTGCACGAACATGCCCCGGACCTTGACGCCCTCGCCGACGCGCCCGAGGAATCCCGCCAGCCGTGGCGTCGTGCGTCCGCAGCCGCACGGGGCGTCGAGCGGCGCCGCATGCTGGACCTGGGTCTCGTGCCGGGC
>JBFFWJ010000345.1:0-4463 GCA_041570315.1 Longimicrobiales bacterium
GAGCAGGGTAGCCGGCTTCGCCTCCGCGCCACGGGCGCGGACGCCGAGGACGCGGTCTCGGCGCTGTCCGACCTGGTCGGGCGCGGCTTCGAGGAAGTGGAGGCCTGAGCCGGTGTCGGTGATCCTCGACGGGTTCCCGGCGTCCGAGGGGATCGCCGCCGGCAAGGTGATCCGCCTCTCGTGGGGGGTCCCCGTCGTGCCCCACGAGACGCTCGAGGACGACCGCGTGGCGGCGGAGGTCGAGCGCTTCCACGAGGCCCGCGCGTGGGCGCGCGAGCGTCTCGAGGAGCTGATGGCCGCTGCCGAGTCCCGCCTGGGTGCGGTCGAGGCGCGCATCTTCGAGCCCCAGCTCCTCATGCTCGACGACGTCGAAGTCGTCGAGGGAACCCTGCGCTACGTCCGCGAGAACCGCTTGAGCGCGCCGAGAGCCTTCGAGTGGCGCATGCTCGAGCTCCAGTCGATGTGGAGTCGAACGTCGCACCCGATGGTCCTGGATCGCCTGAACGACCTCGAGGATCTCATGGCCCGCGTCCTCAACCGTCTCCTGGGGCGCCGCGACCCGACCGATCTGGGCGCGGTCGAGCACGGTGTCATCGTGGTGGCGCGGAACGTGACGCCGAGCCTGACCGTCCAGCTCGACCCGGAGAAGGTGCTCGGCATCGCCACGGACCTGGGGACCCGCACGGGCCACTGGGCGATCCTCGCCCGCTCGCTGGAGATTCCAGCCGTCGTGGGGCTCGGAGACGTGTCCCGGCAGGCCGTGGAAGGCCAGGATGCGATCCTGGACGGGCGTATCGGCCGGATCGTCCTCGAGCCGAGCAGCTCGGATCGGGCGCACTACTCCACACGCGAGCGGCAGCTCGCCTCCTGGGAGGAGGAAAAGGCGGTCATCGCGTCGCAGGAGCCGGTCACGGTCGACGGTCATACGGTCGCGCTGCGCGTCAACCTCGATCTTCCCGGTGAGGCCCAGCAGGCCGTCGCGCACGGGGCGGTCGGCGTCGGCCTCTTCCGCACCGAGTTCCTCGTCGTGGGGCGGAGCTCGATGCCGGGCGAGGAGGAGCAGTTCGAGGCGTACCGCTCGACCGCCGAAGCCTTCCCGAACGGCGCGGTCTACATCCGCACCTTCGATCTGGGCGGGGACAAGTTCCCGATGTTCCTGCACATGCCGAGGGAGGAGAACCCCTTCCTCGGATGGCGCTCGATCCGCGTCTGCCTGGACCGGCCGGACCTGTTCCGCGTCCAGCTGCGCGCGCTGCTCAGGTCGACGGCGCACGGCGACGTGCGCATGATGATCCCGCTCGTCAACGACGTGGAGGAGATTCGCCAGGTTCGCGAGCTCGTGGGCGAGGAGGCGGCCCGCCTGGACAGTGAGGGGATCGGCTACAACCGGGGCTACAAGATCGGGGTGATGATCGAGACGCCCGCGGCGGCGCTCGACGCCGCCGAGCTGGCCCGCTACTGCGACTTCTTCTCGATCGGCACGAACGACCTGGTCCAGTACACGCTCGCGGTGGACCGCACCAACACCAGGCTCGCCAAGCTCTACAACCCGTTCCATCCGGCGGTCGTCCGGCAGCTCCACCAGGTCGCCCGGGTGGGGCGCGCCGCAGGCATCGAGGTCAGCGTGTGCGGCGAGCTCGCCTCGAACCCGCTCGGCGCCTACCTCCTGATGGGGCTCGACATCACCGCTCTCTCCATGGCCTGGCCCTCGCTGCCCGAGATCAAGAAGGTGATCCGCGCGGTGCGCATCGAGGACGCCCGGGCCGCGGCCCGGAAGGCGCTGGCGGCCCCCACGAGCCGCGACGTGACGGACTGCCTGGTCGGCGGAGTGGGGGACGCGGTCGATCTCCAGGTTTTCTCGGGTCGATGGAGCTTGTCGCTGCCTGAGTGATCGGGTAGCGTTCAAAAGACCCCCCGTCCGCTCCCGCACCCTGCGCCGAGGCCCGTCCCTTGAAGTCCACGCTCTTCACGTCCGAGTCCGTCACCGAGGGTCACCCCGACAAGATCGCCGACCAGATCTCGGACGCGGTGCTGGATCACCTGCTGGTGGAGGACCCGAAGGCTCGCGTCGCCTGCGAGACCCTCGTCACGACCGGGCTGGCCATGGTGGCGGGCGAGGTCTCGACGGAGACGTACGTCCACATCCCCGACGTCGTGCGCGGCACGCTGCAGCGCATCGGGTACACCAACTCGGCCTTCGGCATCGACGCGCTGACGTGCGCGGTCCTCACGAACCTCGACCAGCAGTCCCCCGACATCGCGATGGGCGTCGACACCGGCGGGGCGGGGGACCAGGGCATGATGTTCGGGTACGCGTCCGACGAGACGCCCTCCCTGATGCCCGCGACCATCCACTTCGCGCACGCGCTCACGCAGCGGCTCGCGGAGGTGCGCCGGAGCGGGGAGCTTCCCTGGGTCCGCCCCGACGGCAAGTCCCAGGTCACGGTCGAGTTCGAGGAGGGCAAGCCCGTCCGGGTGCACACGGTCGTCGTGAGCACGCAGCACGATCCCGACATCCGGCAGAGCGAGCTGGTGGAGGCGGTGCGGGACCGGGTCGTGCGGCCGGCGCTCCCCGCCGAGCTCTACGACGAGAGCGCGTGCATCCTGCACATCAACCCGACGGGCCGGTTCGTGATCGGGGGGCCGCACGGGGACGCGGGTCTCACCGGGCGAAAGATCATCGTCGACACGTACGGGGGCGTGGGCCGGCACGGTGGCGGGGCGTTCTCGGGCAAGGACGCCACGAAGGTGGATCGGTCGGCGGCCTACGCCTCGCGCTGGGCGGCGAAGACCGTCGTCGCGGCCGGCCTGGCCAACCGGTGCGAGATCCAGCTCGCCTACGCCATCGGAGTCGCGGAGCCCGTGTCGGTGCACGTGCACACCTTCGGTACGGGGCAGGTGCCGGACGACGAGCTGTCGGAGGCGGTGGGCAAGGTCTTCGACTTCCGGCCCAAGGCCATCATCGACGAGCTCGGGCTGAGGAACCCCATCTACACGCCGACGGCTGCCTACGGGCACTTCGGTCGGGAGCCCACCGTCGCGACGCCCGCAGCGGGCGGTCCTCCCGTGCAGTTCTTCCCGTGGGAGCTCACGAACCGGGTCGACGACCTCCGCAGCGCCGTCGGCGGCTGACGCGGCGCCCGGGCCGGGCCCGCGGAAGGGCGTAGAACCCACGAGCGACTTCGGAGTATTGTGGAGGAATTCAGGGCGTGAGCGCCCACCCCCCGTCCCTCCACCGGAGACGCAGTGCCCGTGTTGGTAGAGGTCAGGGTTCAGAGCTTGGCTCTCGACCGCCACAACAACACCCCCGTGGTGATCCTCAAGGAGCTCAAGGGCGATCGGGTGCTGCCGATCTGGATCGGGCCGGGTGAGGCGACCTCGATCGCCATGCAGCTCGCGGACATGGACTTCGAGCGGCCCCTCACCCACGACCTGCTCTGCTCGGTGCTTCGGGGCCTGGGCGGCGCGCTCGAGAAGGTCATCATCACGAAGGTCGAGAACCGGACCTACTACGCCGAGCTGATCGTGCACCGCAACGGCGAGGTCTTCTCGCTGGACGCTCGGCCGTCGGACTCCATCGCGGTCGCCCTCCGTGTCGACGCCCGCATCTTCGCGCAGGACACCC
The DNA here is from genome assembly GCA_041570315.1 of Longimicrobiales bacterium. GTDB lineage: Bacteria > Gemmatimonadota > Gemmatimonadetes > Longimicrobiales > Gaopeijiaceae > JBFFWJ01. The sequence continues at coordinate 3,626 of JBFFWJ010000345.1, forward strand.
TGCTCGAGGAGGCCACCATCGAGATCGCCGACGAGGAGTCCGCGACCGAGGTCTCCGGCTACGGGGCCGAGCTCGAGTCCTCGGCGGAAGACGAAGAGGTCCCGGGTGCCGAGAGGATGGGCCCCGAGGAGCTGCAGGAGTATCTGCGGCGTTTGAACCCCGAAGACTTTGGGCGCTTCACTCCCTGAGCGGGCCCGCCCCGATCGCCTGCTCGGGTCCCTCCGGCGATCGCTGATCCTTCTCGCCCTGCCGGCCGGCGCCGCTGCCCAGGTTGAGGCGAGGCCGGTCCTGGACGGCACGGCGTTCGTGGCGGACACGGCCATGCGGGACGGCGAGGTCGTGCTCCACCACATCACGGGCGGAACGCAGGCCGGGGAGCTCGACTCCGTGAGGGTGGGGGAGGGCGGAGCGTTCTCCTTCGCGCTGCCCAACGTTCCGGATCCTGCGCGCAGCGACATCTTCTTCGTGTCGGTCCGCCACGACGGCGTCCTCTACTTCGGCCCCGCCATCACCCGTGCGGCGGAGCTCGACTCGGTGTACGAGGTCCACGCGTACGACACGCTGCTCGCGCCCTTGGAGGGCGCTGCCGTGGCCATGCAGTCGAGGAGCCTCTTCCTGGAGCCGGACTCGGGCGGCGCCTGGCGGGTGACCGATCTCTTCGAGCTCCGCAACGACCGCCAGCGCACGATCGTGGCCCGGCCCGGAGGACGGACGTGGAGCTACCCGCTGCCGGCCGAGGCCCGCGACGTGATGGCCGGGGACGGGGAGATGTCCCTGGATGCGGCGAGCTTCGAGGATGGAGCGGTCGTCGTGAGGGCCGCGCTCCCGCCGGGCGAGC
>JBFFWJ010000346.1:0-4457 GCA_041570315.1 Longimicrobiales bacterium
GCTGGTACTGGGGGCTCGACTCGGGCGGATCGGGGACTCCCCCCAGGAAGAGCTCGCGGGCCAGCGCCCAGATCGACCCGTTGTAGGCGGCCGGGTCGCTTTCGGGCTGCACGCCCGGGGCGAGGGCATCCTCGTCGTAGCTCCCCGACCGCGTCCACTTGCTGAGCGTCTCGTAGTACGGGAAGCTCCCGTCCATGCGCGGCCCGATCTGGAGCCGCGCCCGTTCCCAGGCCAGGTCGCGGTACTCGTCGCGCGCGGCGGCGCCCGACCGCCGTCGCTCGAGCCAGAGGCCCCAGCCCAGGGTCTCCACCGCGAGGTAGGCCCACCCCCGACGCTGGCCGAGGAGCCGTTGACCCGCCCCGGGGACGGCGAGCGACAGCAGCATGGGTGCGGCCGGGTGGCGGGCAAGCGCACGCCGCGGCGCAGAGTGCCTCTCGCTCCGCCACCAGGCGACGTCGGCGGACCGCGTGGGCTCGCGCATCGTGGCCAGCTCGTGCATCCCAGCCGGTGCGCCCCACAGCCCGAGAGATGCGGCGCCGGACTCGAGCCCGTGGGAAGAGCCCGCCGCAGCCTCGGCCCACTGGGGTGCGGCCCCCCGTGCGGGCACGACGACCGCGAAGAGTAGGATCAGCCCCGCACGGCGATGCAGTCGAGGGTTCAAAAGCCGATGGAGAACGTGACGTGAATCGGCTCCGTCTCTTCGGTGACGAGCGGCGAGGCTGCCAGGGACTTGGCGATCGCGAGCTCGAAGCGCTCGTAGCGGAGCCCCATCCCGACCCGCCCGCCGTCCTCCGGGTCCACGTCGGACCAGACGTAGCCTGCCCTCAGGGACAGGGCGTCGACCCCACCTGCCACGACCTCGGTGCCCAGGTACAGCGACCGGGACCCCCACTCCCTCGGACGATCCTCCAGCTCGAGGGCCACCCAACCGGAGAGCTCCTCGCCACCGAAGAGGGCGGAGAGCACGTCGTACGCGGCGGCCACGCGCACCCGCGTCGGAAGCGGGTCGGCCTGCTCGGCATTCAGGACCTGGAGCCGCGGGCCGAGATGCGCGACCATCGCGCCCACGCGCAGGCGCTCCAAAGGCGTGGCCTGGATGCCGCCATCCACCGCGTACGTCGTGGCGGTCGTACCCTCGTCCTGGCAGATGCCGCGGCAGGAGAGCTGGTAGCGGATCACCTTGAAGCTCAGGCCGGCGCTGAGGCTCTCCAGGAGCCTGGTCGCGCCCGACACCACGCCCAGATGGTTCCGGATCGTGATCGAGCCGGTGGGATTGCCCTGATCGTCGCGCTGTCCGATCTCGCCCGCGTCGAGAAGGAAATACGACACCCCCAGCGTGCCCGTGGCCGGGCGGCTCCACAAAGCCGACGCCGCCGTCCCGGTCCCGACGATGTGGTCGCCGCGGATGACCACCGCCTGACTCCGGTCCACGCCGGCCAGCCCGGCAGGATTCCAGAAGGTGCCCTCGGCTCCCTCCACCCACGTCATCGCCCGGCCGAGGGAGACCGCCCGGGCACCCACCGGAAGGAGCAGGAAGATCGCGCCCTCTGAGTCTCCCGACTCCCCCTGGGCGGAGACGCCGGAGGGGGCGATCAGCGCCAGCGCGACGAGGGCGAGCGTCGCGACGAGGACGTCAACGCGGCTGCGCGTCATGCTCCGCAGGCAGCCGGAAGCCGAGACGACCCAGGTGGGCCCTGTTCCTGCGCCAGGACTTGAGGGGCTTTACCCATAGGTCGAGATACACGGCGCGCCCGAGAAAGTGCTCGATCTTGAGGCGTGCGGCGGTGCCGAGCGCGCGGATGGCCGCGCCCCCCTTTCCGATCAGCATTCCCTTCTGCGATTTGCGCTCCACGTACACGACGACGCGGATGTAGACCGGCTCGCGGTCCTCGCGAAACTCCTCGACCCGGCAGATGACCGAGTAGGGGATCTCTTCGTGGAACTGCTCGAAGACGGTCTCTCGGACGAGCTCGGCCACGAAGAAGCGGACCGGGTCCGTCGCGATGTCGTCGTCGGGGTATAGGTGCGGTCCCTCGGGCAGGTCCGCCCGGAGCGCCTCGAGCAGGGCGTCCGTGCCCGTGCCCTCCAGCGCCGATACACGATGGACCGGCACATCGAGGTGCTCCCCGATCCAGCCCTCCCAGGCCGCGAGCGCCGGCGGCGGCGCCGCGTCCACCTTGTTGAGCGCCGCATGGATCGGAGCCCGCGCGTCCTCCAGGGCCCCCAGGATCCGCTCGCGATCCTTCGGGGTGGGAGGCTCCGTCGCGTCGACCACCAGCAGAACCACGTCGGCCTCGGCCAGAGCCTCCAGCGCGGCGCCCAGCATCGCGCGCTGCAGGAGGTCGCGCGCTTCGAGGAGGCCCGGGGTGTCGAGGAACACGAGCTGGTCCGACCCGACGGTCAGGATCCCGGTGACCCGCTGCCACGTCGTCTGGGCCTTCGAGGTCACGATCGACAGGTGCTCGCCGATCATGCGGTTCAGCAAGGTCGACTTCCCCGCGTTCGGACGGCCCACCAGAGCGACGTAGCCGGTGCGCTCCGTCACGGCGGGATCTCCGGCGGAGGGGTGAATCGAGGGGTCGGAGCCTCGGGCGTCGATGGGGCCTCTCAAGGTCGTCGCGGGGCGATCGAAGCTAACCCGAGCGCCGACGCCGATGCCATGCCACGCCCCCCGAGCTCTCCGGCGGTCGGCGCCGCGCAGGTACGGGTCGAGGCACCCGTTCGGTGCCGTCGACGGCCGAATTGCGTTTCTCGCCGCGCCCCACCATGCTGTGCCCGCACGCAGGACCCCGCTGTGCCCGCACGCAGGACCCCCCTCGGCCGCTTCATCCGGAGCGGTTCCACGAAGCCGAAAACCGGAGGATCCCTTGCCCGGCCTCATGCCCAACGTCGATCCCGATGGCCTCCTGGAATACTCGGTGGTCTATACCGACCGGGCCCTGAACCACATGTCGAAGTCCTTCCAGGAGGTCATGAGGGACATCTCGGCGACCCTCAAGCAGGTATACGCAGCCGAGGCCGTGGCCGTCGTGCCGGGCAGCGGCACGTTCGGGATGGAGGCCGTGGCCCGGCAGTTCGCGACCGGACGGAACGTGCTGGTCGTCCGCAACGGATGGTTCAGCTACCGCTGGACGCAGATCTTCGAAGCCGGGGACATCCCGTCCGCGTCGACCGTCCTGAGCGCCCGGCAGGTCGGCGAGGGCGAGCAAGCGCCCTTCCGTCCCCCACCGCTCGAGGAGGTGGTCGCTCGGATCGAGGCGGAGCGCCCGGCGGTCGTCTTCGCGCCCCATGTCGAGACCTCGGCCGGCATGATCCTGCCCGATGACTACATCCGCGGCGTGGCGGAGGCGGTTCACGGGGTCGGAGGGCTCATGGTGCTCGACTGCATCGCGTCCGGAGCGATCTGGGTCGACATGGCCTCGACCGGCGTCGACGTGCTGGTCAGCGCCCCGCAGAAGGGCTGGACCGGCTCGCCGTGCTGCGGCCTCGTCATGCTGAGCGCTCGGGCGTCGCAGCGGTTGGAGGAGACCTCGAGCACGAGCTTCGCGTGCGATCTCAAGAAGTGGCTTCAGATCATGCGGGCGTACGAAGACGGGGGGCATGCGTATCACGCCACGATGCCCACCGACGGGCTTCGGATCTTCCGCGACGTCATGACCGAGACCGAGCAGATGGGGTTCGACACCGCGAAGAGCTGTCAGGCCGAGCTCGGGCTGCGCGTCCGGCGGCTCCTGGAGGACAAGGGGTTCCCGAGCGTGGCCGCCGAGGGCTTCCAGGCCCCCGGGGTCGTGGTGTCGTACACCGAAGACGACGGGATCCGCAGCGGAGCCAAGTTCGCGGAGGTGGGGGTGCAGATCGCCGCCGGGGTCCCGCTGCAGGTCGGTGAGCCCGCGGGCTTCCGAACGTTCCGCATCGGCCTGTTCGGGCTCGACAAGCTCCGCAACGTCGACCGGACCGTCGGGTCCCTGCGCGGGGCGCTCGAGCGTATCGGCTGACGCGCCCGGCGGGTCGAGGAGGCACAAGAGAGCCCCCGGACCGACATGGCCCGGGGGCTCTCAGCAGAAAGCCGGCGACGACGTACTCTCCCACCGGGCGACCCCGGCAGTACCATCCGCGCGGTAGAGCTTAACGGCCGTGTTCGGGATGGGAACGGGTGTGACCTCTACGCAATTGTCACCGACAAAGGTGAGAACAGAGGTCGAGAGCGTGAGAGCCTGCTGTAACGGCCGCCCACCTCCCGCGAGGGAGATGTGGCATGGTGTGACGACTGGAGGGGGGAGGAGCCGGTCAAGCCTCACGGGCGATTAGTACGGCTCGGCTTCACGTGTTGCCACGCTTCCACCTACCGCCTATCGACGTACTCGTCTCGTACGGCCCTTCTGAGGGTCCGAAGACCCTGGGAGTATTCATCTTGAAGTTGGCTTCCCACTTAGATGCTTTCAGCGGTTATCCATTCC
>JBFFWJ010000347.1:0-4454 GCA_041570315.1 Longimicrobiales bacterium
CGGACGACTGGAGGGACGGCGTGGAGATGGCGGAGCGGGCTATCGACGCCGGTCGGGCCGCGGCATGTCTCGAGCGGTTGCTCGACGCTTCCCGGCGGGACGGGGAGTGAGCCCCGACCGGGCTCGTGCGCGTGGGATCCGGGCCGGCGCCGCCTGCGAGGCGGGCGATTGGGCACCCGGGCCGGGAGGCACCCGGGGCGCCGCCCGCCCTCCCCGCGGCTCAGTACTCGAGGCTCAGTACTTGCGGATGACCCCCACGACCACGCCCTGGATGCGCACGTCCGCGGCGTCGACGAAGATCGGCTCCATCGTGGGGTTCGCGGGCTGCAGGCGGACGCGGCCGCCCCGCTCGCGGTAGAGCTTCTTCACGGTCGCGGACTCTCCCTGGACGAGCGCCACGACCATCTGGCCGTCCTCTGCGGAGCTCTGAGCCTGCACGACGATGTAGTCTCCGTCGCGGATCTGCTCCTCGATCATCGAGTTGCCCTCCACGCGCAGCACGTAGTTGTCCCTGCGGCGGCTGACCATGTCCGGTGGCACCGCCACCGTCTCGGTGTCCTGGATGGCCTCGATCGGCATGCCCGCCGCGACGGCCCCGAGCAGCGGAAGCTCGAGCGCGGGGGAGCTCGCCTCGGCGCCTACGAGCTCGATCGAGCGGCTCTCGTTGTAGGACTTTCTTATGTAGCCCTTGCGCTCCAGATTGCTCAGGTGCTCGTGGACCGTGGCCAGGGACGAATATCCGAAGGACTCCGCGATCTCCTCGAAGCTCGGTGCGTAGCCCCGATCTTCGATGAACGACCCGATGTAGTCGAGGATCTCCTTCTGACGCTTGGTCAGGGGCATGCTCCCTCGCTTCGGCGGTGGGGAACCCGAATAAGAACCGAAGTAACGATACCCGAACGTTGCCCGAAACGCAAGAATCCGCCGGCCTTCCGGGGATCCTGGCCCGGATCGTCGAGACGAAGCGCTCCGAGCTCGAGCGCCTGCGCGAGCGGGCCGGGGAGCTCGAGCGGGCGGCGGCGGCGGCCCCTGCGCCGAGGGATTTCCGGGGCGCGCTCGCGCGACCCGGCACCGTATCGCTCATCGCCGAGTGCAAGCGGCGCTCGCCGGGGGCGGGACCGATCCGGCCGGAGCTCGAGCCGGCGGCGCTGACGTCCGGCTACGAGCGGGCGGGCGCAGCCGCTCTGAGCGTGCTGACGGACGAGACGTACTTCGGGGGGAGCACGGCCGACCTCGGGTCGGTGAGGCGAGCCACGTCGATCCCCCTGCTGCGCAAGGACTTCACGCTCGACCCTCTCCACGTGTACGAGGCCCGGGCCGCCGGAGCGGACGCGGTGCTGCTGATCGTGCGGATTCTCGACGACGCGCGCCTCCGGCTCCTGCACCGAGAGGCGAGCGCGCTCGGCATGGCGGTGCTCGTGGAGGTCCACGAGCGTCGGGAGCTCGACCGGGCGGTGGCGGCCGGCGCCTCGGTGATCGGCATCAACAACCGCGATCTCGCCACCTTCCGGACCGACCTGGCGACGACGCTGGAGCTGCTGGAGCACGTGCCCGGGGATGCCCTCGTCGTATCGGAGAGCGGAATCCGTGACGCCCCGGACGTGATCGAGCTCGGCGACGCGGGCGTCGACGCGGTCCTCGTGGGCGAGACGCTCCTTCGCGCCCCGGACCCGGCGGCGGCCGCCGCCCGGCTGTCCGGACTGCCTGCGCGGGCTCGCCGGGGCTGAGGGTCGGGGCGTGCGCGTCAAGATCTGCGGACTGGCCCGTCGCGAGGACGCGCTCCTGGCCGATGAGCTGGGCGCCGACTATCTCGGCGTGGTCCTCACGTCGGGATTCGGGCGCAGCGTGGAGCCGGAGGCGGCAGCCCGCATGCTGGCCGGAACCGACGCCCGGAAGGTCGCGGTCGTGGTGGACGAGTCACCCGCGGGCGCGGAGGAGCGCGCCCGGGCCATCGGTGCCTCGGTGATCCAACTCCACGGGCAGGAGGATCCCCGTGACCTGGAGGAGCTTCGCGCCCGCGGACCGTGGTTGCTGTGGAAGGCGGTGCGGGCCCGAACCGCCGCGGACGTGCATGGGGCCGTGGGCCGCTTCCGGGGCGTGGCCCACGGAATCCTCGTCGAGGGCTGGAAGCGAGGTGTGGTCGGGGGGGGCGGGGCGAGGCTGCGCGTGCAGCCCGAGGAGGTGCGGGCGGCGGTCCCCCGGGAGGTCGATTTCGTGCTTGCGGGCGGGCTGGATCCGCAGAGCGTGGCCGAGGCGGTGGCACTCTTCCTGCCCGACGTTGTAGATGTCTCGTCCGGAGTCGAAGCCGGACCGCGACGCAAGGACCCGGAGCTGCTCCGGGCGTTCCTTCGGCGGGCCAGGGCGGCGGCGCGCGCGACCGAGGGACGTGGTGACGAACGGACGCCGGGAGGGCGACACGCGTGAGGATCTCGAGCGAGACCGCATCCGCGGCTGCCGACCACCGGTTCGGCGTCTTCGGCGGGCGCTACGTGCCCGAGACGCTGATCTCTGCGCTCGACGAGGTGACCGAGGCGTACGAGGCGGCCCGAGTGGACGCCGCCTTCGAGTCCGAGCTCGATGCGCTCCTGCGCGACTTCGTCGGCCGGCCCACGCCGCTCTACCACGCGCGGCGGCTGGGCGACGCGGTCGGCCATCCGGCCGTCTTCCTCAAGCGCGAGGACCTGAACCACACGGGCGCCCACAAGATCAACAATACGCTCGGGCAGGCGCTGCTCGCCCGGCGGATGGGCAAGCACAGGATCATCGCGGAGACCGGCGCGGGCCAGCACGGCGTGGCGACCGCGACCGCCTGCGCGCTCTTCGACCTGGAGTGCGTCGTGTACATGGGCGAGGAGGACGTGGAGCGTCAGGCGCTCAACGTGTACCGCATGGAGCTGCTCGGCGCAGAGGTGCGGCCGGTGTCGTCGGGGACGCGCACGCTCAAGGACGCGACCAACGAGGCGATCCGTGACTGGGTCACCAACGTCGAGTCCACGCACTACATCATCGGCTCCGTGGTCGGGCCGGACCCCTTTCCCCGAATGGTGCGGGACTTCCAGGCCGTCATCGGCAGGGAGGCGCGGGCCCAGGTGCTCGACCTGACGGGCCGCCTGCCGGGTGCGGTGGTCGCATGCGTCGGCGGCGGGTCCAACGCGATGGGCATCTTCCACGACTTCGTCGGTGACGAGGGGGTCCGTCTGGTCGGCGTCGAGGCGGGCGGCGCGGGGCTGGAGACCGGGCGCCACTCCGCCTCGCTCGCGTCCGGCACACCCGGTGTTCTCCACGGCTCGCTCAGCTATCTTCTGCAGGATGCCGACGGGCAGGTGGCCCCTGCGCACTCGGTTTCTGCGGGTCTGGATTATCCGGGGGTGGGACCCGAGCACTCGTTCCTCAAGGACTCCGGCCGCGCGACCTACACCCACGTCACGGACTCTGACGCTTTGAGCGCGTTCCACCGGCTTTCGGAGTTGGAAGGCATCATCCCGGCACTGGAATCGGCGCACGCGATCGCGTACGTGCTGCGCGAGGCCTCGGCGGTCGAGGGCCCTCTCCTGGTCTGCCTGTCGGGCCGAGGAGACAAGGACGTGGCGCACGTGGCGCGGACGGAAGGCAGGGGCCTGCTGCTGTGAGGATCGGGTGAGCGATCAGGACGGAGGAGCCGTGCGGGCCTCCGCGGGCGACCTCGGGTGGGCGGCGGAGACCGCTCTGCCCGTCGAGCAGGTCCGCTCCCTCTTCGTCACGCTCGGCAAGGCCCTGCGCGCCTACCAGCTCTACGACGAGAACAACCCGGTGCGCCACCGCTTCGTCGAGACGCTGCGTGGCGAGCTGGCCGCGCTGTGGAGTGACGCGGACCGGCTCGTGGTGACGATCGACGAGGAGCGCATCTACCTGTCAGACATGGAGGTCTACCACTCGGAGTCGCGCAACGACTCGCTCGCGTTCCTCTTTTTCAAGGACGGAGTCCGCGAGGTCACCCTCCTGCCCGGGATCGAGCACGAGGAGCTGGAGCGGTTCCTCGGCGTCCTGCAGAAGGCGCGCAAGCTCGTGCCGGAGGGCGACGACCTCCTGACCGTGCTGTGGGAGGAGGACCTCCAGTGCCTGCAGTACCAGTTCGTCGACCTCCTCGCGGAGGGTGTCGTGCTCCCCGAGCCGGGGCAGGGAAGCCCGCCGGCGGAGCTTCAGGCGGCCCTCGCGGCCGAGGACGCGGAGATCGCCGCGCAGGAAGAGGCGGCCAAGGGGGGCTCGGCGGCGGCGGACACGCCGCCCACCGTCAAGCAGGACGACTTCAACCCGACGCTCTACGCGCTCGACCCCCGGGAGATGGAGACGCTCCGGGCCGAGGTTCAGAAGGAGTTCGAGCGGGACATCCGTACGGACGTGCTCAAGGCGCTCTTCGACCGGCTCGCGCGGCGTACGGAAGGGGATCGTTTTCTCACATACTACATGATTGCCGC
>JBFFWJ010000348.1:0-4451 GCA_041570315.1 Longimicrobiales bacterium
CGCCTCCGCGCCCGCGACGACCCAGCCGTAGGCGTCCCGCGCGGCCCACGGATCCTCGAAGATCCCGGCGGCCTCCCGCTCGTAGACGCGGTGCAGCTCCCGTGCGAGCCATTCCAGCGCGCTGCGCAGGGGTGCGCGCCAGGCCTGGCTGGACTCGTCGGCGCCGGCGCGGCAGCCGCAGTCCGATCGCCACCGCTCCACGCCGTGCGCGCAGCTCCACGAGCTGGGCTCGACGAGCCGGACGGTGGGGCCGGTGCCCTCGCGGGCCAGGAACGAGGCGAAGCTCTCGAGGCGGATGTCGGGGCGGGCGCGCAGGCGGACGATGGCCTTGGCGAGCGCCATCTCGCCGAAGGTGTGGTGGTGGCCGAAGGTCTCGCCGTCGGTGGCGAGCGAGTGCAGGGCGGGTGGATCGGGCTCGTTCGCCATGGCGTCGGCCCAGGCGACGCCGTCGTCGAGCAGGTCCCCGAAGGCGACGGCGTGCGACAGCGCCCCGTCGTAGACGAAGAGCGCGATCTCCCGACCGCCGCGGGTGACGTAGCGCGCGGGGCGTCCGTCCGTGGGGACGGGATCGACCTGGTGCGGGGCGAGCACGGTGAAGCGGACGCCCTCCGCGGCGAGCGCGTCGAGGGTGGCGTCGTCGACGGCGGTCTCGGGCAGCCACATGCCCTCGGGCTGGCGGCCGAAGCGCGTGCGGAAGTCGGCGATGCCCCAACGGATCTCGGTGAGGCGGTCGCGGGGGGTGGCGAGCGGGAGGATGGGGTGGTGGTAGGGCATGGCGAGCGCGTTGCCGTGCCCGCCGAGCCGGGCGCAGCTGCGCCGGTCCGCGTCGAGGACGGCCCGGTACGCCTCGGCGGCGTGGCGCTCCATCCAGCGCAGGAGCGTGGGGCCGAAGTCGAAGCTGATCCACTCCAGCGCGTTGACGCGCCGCTCCGGCCCGTCCTCGTCGGCGAGCACGCGAGCGGCGACGATGGGGGCGTAGCACTCCGCGGCGACCCGCTCGTTCCAGTCGTGGAAGGGGGCGGCCGAGGCCTGGAGGGGCACGCGGCCCGTCCACGGATCCTCCCGGGGCGGCTGATAGAAGTGCCCGTGAAAGACGATCGAGCGCGTCGGGGGGCGCGAGGGGGCGGAGAGGGCGCGCCGGTCGCCGGGGCTCGGAAGGTCGGCAGGGCTCAGGGGGGCGCCGGGGCTCAGGGGCTCGCCGGGGCTCGGGGGCTGCCCGGGGCTCGGAAGGTCGGCAGGGCTCAAGTGCGTGCGCTCCGCGGTGGGCCCGCTACTTCGCCTGGTGGTGGGCGAGGGCTTCCCGGTACAGGGCGACGTACTTCTCGGCGGACTCGGCCCACCCGAAGTCCTTGGCCATGGCCGCCCTCATGTGACGGGCCCAGGCCTTCCGGTCGGGGTAGAGCGCGAGCGCCCGATGGATGGCTCGCTCCAGGCCCGCGGAGCTGAACTCGTCGAAGACGAAGCCGGTGACCTGGTCGTCGACGGTGTCCGCGAGGCCGCCCACCTTCCGCACGACGGGAAGCGCTCCGTAGCGTTGCGCCCGCATCTGCGTGAGGCCGCACGGCTCGTACAGCGAGGGCATGAGCAGGCAGTCCGCGCCGGCGAGCAGCCGATGCTCCTTCTCCTCGCTGAAGACGAAGTCCACGGCGACCTTGTCGGGCATGTGGCCCGCGGCCTCGCCGAGCAGCTTCTTGTAGCGCTCCTCGCCCTCGCCGACGAAGACGAACTGGGCGCCGGGGATCCGGTACAGGAGCCCGTCTCCGACGATGAGGTCGAAGCCCTTCTGCTGCGCGAGCCTGGCGGTCATGCCGAAGAGCGGGACGTCGTCGCGCTCGGGAAGGCCGAGCCGCCGCTGGAGGTCGGCCTTGCAGGCGCGCTTGCCCGAGAGGTCCTCGTGCGAGAAGCGCTCGGGGAGGACCGGGTCGGTCTCGGGGTCCCAGACGTCGAGGTCGATCCCGTTGCGGATGCCGACGAACCGGTCCCCGAGCGCGATGAACGAGTCGTGCAGGCCGAAGCCGCCCGCGGGCGTGCGCAGCTCGTGCGTATGCGTCTTGCTCACGGTGCCGACGCAGTCCGAGTAGGCGAGCCCGCCCTTGAGCCAGTTGAGCCGCCCGTAGTGCTCCATGCGGCTCCAGTGGTAGACCTCCTGGGGGAGACCGATGTCGTCGAGGATCTCCGGGCCGAACCAGCCCGGGTAGCCGGCGTTGTGCACGGTGAGCACGGTGGCGATGCGGGCGTACCAGGGATCGTCGGCGAGCACGGTGCGCAGGTAGACCGCGGCGAGCGCCGCGTGCCAGTCGTGCGCGTGCAGCACGACCGGCGGCTCGGCGAGCCGGGGCAGCGCCTGGAGCGCGGCCTTGGTGAAGAAGGCGAAGCGGCGGTGGTTGTCGGGGTAGTCCACCTCTTCGCCGTACAGGCCGGGCCGGTCGAAGTAGCCCTGGTGCTCGACGAAGACGACCGTGGGCGCGCCGCCGGCCGTCTCGACCGTCCACAGGCGCGCTCCCTCGCGCCGGGGGCCGACCTCCACCTCGAAGGGTCCGCCGAGGGGCTCGAGGCCCGGCGCGCGCTCGCGCGCGAGGCGGTACAGCGGCAAGACCACCGTGGTGGGGACCCCGCTCTTGGCCTGGAACGTGGCGATGCCGCGCACGGCCTCGGCGAGCCCGCCGGAGCGGGCGAAGGGCCAGTACTCGGCGACCAGGTGCACGACGTGCATGCCCGCGTCGGCGGGGGCGCGCTCGTCTCCGTTCGATTGCGCCTCGGCCCCGGGCTCGGCGGCCCCGGGCTCGACGGTGCTGGGCTCGACGGTGCTCGGCTCGACCGTGCTCGGGCGGACCTTCTCGGGCGCTCGGGTCTGGAGTCGCGTGGGGGTCACGTGGATCGGCCTTCGCGGGTTGCGGACCTGCGCACGGGGCGGGCCCGAAGAGGCGTTGGGGCTTTCCCATCGCTCGACCAAGGGCCAAGGTGAACGTTGGTCCGTCACGGTCGTGAGATCAACTCGTTTGGCGCGTCCTCCCGTGCATCCACCCGATATCGATTCGCTGCGCGCGCTCCTCGAGGGACGCCACGCGGCGCCCTTCGACGTTCTCGGCGTCCACCCCGACCCCTCGGGCGGGGGCTGGGTGGTGCGCGCGTGGGCGCCCGGCGCCGGGCGTGTGGAGGTGCTGGCGGAGGGGGGCGCGGGCACGGCGGGCGCGCGAGGCGGTGGGGTGGCGGGCGCGGGCCCGGTCGAGGCGCACCGCAACGACCTCCTCGCCGCGGCGCCGGTGTTCGTCGCCCGCTTCCCCGGCGCGACCCGGGCCTTCCGCTATCGCCTGCGCGTGGACGGCGTCGAGCGGGAGGATCCCTACCGCTTCCTGCCGGTCCACCCGGCCGCGGAGCTCGAGCGCGTCGCGCGGGTCGACGGGCGCGTGCACGGGATCCTGGGCGCGCATCGGACCGAGCTGGACGGCGTGTCCGGCACGGCCTTCGCGGTGTGGGCGCCGCACGCGCGCGCGGTGTCGGTGGCGGGCTCGTTCAACGCCTGGGAGCCGGCGGCGCACCCGATGCGCGGCCGGGGCGGGTCGGGGGTGTGGGAGATCTTCCTCCCGGGGGTCGAGCCGGGCGCGCTCTACAAGTACCGGGTGCTGGGCGCCGACGGCCGGTCCCAGCTCAAGGCGGATCCGTGCGGCCGGGCGATGCAGCTGCGCCCCGACAACGCGTCGATCGTGCCGCGGCCGTCGGCGCACGCCTGGAGCGACGGCGCCTGGATGGAGCGACGCGGCGCGGCGCGCGAGGACGGTCGGGCCATGTCGATCTACGAGGTGCACCCGGGCTCCTGGCGCCGCGCCCCCGGCGCCCGCCCGCGCGAGGGCGAGCCGGGCTGGCTGAGCTACCGGGAGCTGGCCGACGAGCTCGTCCCCTCCGTGGCCGGGCTGGGCTACACGCACATCGAGCTGCTGCCCGTCACCGAGCACCCCTTCGACGGGAGCTGGGGGTACCAGACGCTCGGGTACTTCGCCCCGACCGCGCGCTACGGCGACGCCGACGGGCTCCGCGCCCTCGTCGAGCGCGCCCACGAGGCCGGCATCGGGGTGATCCTCGACTGGGTCCCGGCCCACTTCCCGCGCGACGCCCACGGGATCGGCCGCTTCGACGGCACGCACCTCTACGAGCACGCGGATCCGCGCAAGGGCGTCCACCCGGACTGGGACACGTACATCTTCAACTACGGCCGGCCCGAGGTCGCGGCCTTCCTGGTGTCGAGCGCGCTCTACTGGATCGAGGAGTTCCACGTCGACGGGCTGCGCCTCGACGCGGTGGCGTCGATGCTCTACCTCGACTACTCGCGCGAGGAGGGCCAGTGGATCCCCAACGAGCGCGGGGGGCGCGAGAACCTCGAGGCGGTGCGCTTCCTGCGGACGCTCAACGACGCGCTGCACGCCGCACACCCGGACGTCGTCCTGCTGGCCGAG
>JBFFWJ010000349.1:0-4446 GCA_041570315.1 Longimicrobiales bacterium
CCTCACGGTCGTAGAGGAGCTTGCCGTCCATGTGGGCCGGCGGCTCGAGGCCGAACAGCCAGAGCGCGGTGGGCGCGATGTCGATCAGGGCCGGGTCGTCTCGGTCGATGGCCTTGTCGCTGAAGAACACGCCGGGCACCAGGCGGGGATCCACGCAGTGGTCGCCGCTCCACGCCTTCACGTTGTCCTCGAAGACGGGCCCGGCGACGACGCCCGTCGCGCCGTCCCACGAGATGCGATACCCCTCGGCGTAGCCGATCAGGAGGTCGGGCGCGTTCCGCAGGTACGGACCGTTGTAGAGCGCGCTCGTGTCGAAGGCCTCGCGAATCGCCAGCACGCCGTGCTCGTCGTCGCGCAGTCCCGAGAGCCGCTCCACGAGCTCCGCCTTGAGCGCGGCCGCCTCCTTGCCCGGCGCGACCGAGCCCTCCGCCTCGCGCCCCTCGATGTTGAGGTAGATGCCCGTGAGACCCAGCGCGTAGGCCTTCGTCCGGGCCCAGTCGATCTCGCGCAGCCACTCGCCCTCGCCGGAGCCCCCCTCCTTCAGATGGAGGTACCCCTGCTCGTGGAGCCACGCGTTGAGGTTGATCCCCCGTCGGAACGACGTGAAGCCGTGGTCCGAGATGACCATCAGGCGGTCACCCTCGCCGAGCCGCTCGCGGATCCGCCCGACCATGGCGTCGTTGTGACGGTACAGGTCCTCGATCGCGTCGGCGTGCGCCCCGCCCGCCCGTCCCCCCTCGTCGGTCGGCGCGGTGCGCGCGGCGGGATGCCCGTCCTCCAGGTACCGCCAGAACATGTGCTGGATGCGGTCCGTGGCGTCGAAGACGCACACCACGCTGCCCTTGCGGACCCGGTCGAGCGAGGCGAAGAGCATCTCCTCCCGCTCTCGGTCGATGTCGTAGGTCTGCTGAAGGAACGCCGCGTCGTCCATGATCCCCTCGTTGAGCGCCCATGTGTCCTCGGCGAGCCCCAGGGTCGAGTACTTGCCCAGCTTCTTCGAGAGGTAGGTCGCGAAGTAGGCGGGGTGGGAGACGGGCATCGCGGGGCTGTCCGGGTCGAGGCAGATGGGGGTCACGTAGAGGGAGACGTGCTCGTCCACCTCCGTGAGCATCAGCCGGCAGATGCCACGGACGGTGATCGCCGGCGCGGCCTTGAACCCGACGTCGACCCAGTCGCTCAGCCGTCCGCGCTCGAGCTCCACGACCTGGTCGCCCACGGTCACGCGCGCCTCCCCATCCGTTCCGTTGCGGGCGACCACGACCGGGAGCGTGAGCTCCGGCGCCCCCTCGACCAGCTCGTTCGCAGGGCCCTCGAGCCGCCCCTCGAAGCGGCCGTCCACGGGCTGCAGCCGGGAGCGTCGGCCGCCCTCCTTGAAGCCCTCCTCGGACTCGCGCGTCGTGAGGAGCGTGAAGGTGCCCTGCGTGCCCAGGAGATCGGGCACGCACATCGCGCTGAGCTGCGCTCCGTAGAAGCGGTCCGGCGGGAAGGTGATCGGGACGCGCAGGACGGTGCTCCAGATCTGCTTCTCGCCCAGGATCGACCAGAAGGGCTTGGAGCGGCGGAGCAGGCGGATGTCCGGCTTGCCGATCGGAATCCGGTACCGGCCCAGCTTCAGGACGCGCGTCGGTGGTCCGATGTGCGCGGACGACAGGACCGGCAGGTAGGTCCGGCGGTCGCGGTCCAGGAAGTCGTAGATGTTGTGCTTCGCCGGATGGGTGCCCGTGCTGAAGGAGGACCACGCCACCGGCGACACCGAGGGGAAGGTCGAGGCGAGCCTGTGGTAGCAGCCGTCCTGGGCCAGGCGCTGGAAGTTCGGGAGCTTGCCCTCGGCCATGAAGCGGTCGGTGAGCTTCGGGTCCTGCCCGTCGAAGCCGACCACGATCAGGCGCCGGATCTTGGGCTTGGGCAGGCTCGCGCTCCGCAGGAGCCGCAGCGCGGCGCGAAACGGCCACAGGAGCAGCGAGAAGAGGGCGATGAGACCGGTGACGAAGAAGACCAGGAAGGACGTCACGAAGACGAAGCCGGCCCCGGGCCCGACGTATGCCGCGACCGGCTCGGGCGCGGCGAGGAGGAGGAGCCCTACGGAGGCCGCGACCCGGAGCGCTGCGGAACCGGGCTCCCCGCCCGTATAATGGGGCGCGGCGATCCCATCCCCCCCGTGCGAGGCGGCCGAGCCATGCCGATCCCCCTGCTCACCCGAGGACTTCGCCGCCTGAGGTACGGCGAGCCGATCATCGTCGTCTCGGGTCTTCCCCGATCCGGCACGTCGATGATGATGCAGATGCTGGACGCCGGCGGGGTCGAGACCGTGACCGACGGGCTGCGGACTCCGGACGCGAGCAACCCGAGGGGCTACTTCGAGCTCGAGGCGGTGAAGGAGCTCCACCGCGAGCCGGACAAGGCCTGGCTTCGTGAGGCGCGCGGGCACGCGGTGAAGATCATCGCCTTCCTGCTCGAGCACCTCCCCGAGTCGCACAACTACAAGGTCATCTTCATGCGCCGGAAGATGGACGAGGTGCTGGCTTCGCAGACCGCCATGCTCGATCACCTCGGTGAGCCCGACGACGCCGACGATGCCCGCATGAGGACCCTCTACGTCAACCACGTCGCGCGCACGAAGACGATGCTGGCCCATCGCCCCTACTTCGACGTCCTTCACGTGCGCTACCACGAGGTGATCGAGGACGCGCACGGGCAGGCCGAGCGCGTCCGTCGCTTCGTGGGCCGCCCTCTCGACGTCGACGCGATGGCCTCCGTCGTATCGCCCGAGCTGTACCGGAACCGGTTCTGAGCCCCGCCCGAGGCGGCTCCGGACGCGGCGCCGGGGGCCGTCGGGCGGGTGATGGGGTTTCGCGGCATCAATTGTTGATGTAGCCGAGGCTGCGCAGGCGAGCGATCTCCTCGGGGCTCAGCCCCTGGACCGCCTCGCTGTCGGGCGGGGGCCGCAGGGACAGCGCGTAGTCGCGCCACGTCTGGAGCTCGGCCGCCAGACGCTCCACCACGTCGGGGTGGTCCGCCGAGACGTCGTGCAGGTTGACCGGGTCGGCCTCGTGGTCGTACAGCTCGTACTCGGGCCAGTCCTCGGGCTGGTCTTCGTTCTTGATCAGCTTCCACCCGTCGAGGACGATGGAGTACTGGCTGTGGTCCAGTCCGATGCCCGGGAACGCCGGGACGGGCACGCGCTCGCTGAAGGCCGCCCGCTGGATCGCGCCGAACGACGAGGCTCCGTCGGGGTCGAGGATCGCGGCGAGCAGGCTCTGGCCCTGCGCGGCGTCCGGGGGCTCGATACCGGCGAGCTCGAGGACGGTCGGCATCATGTCGACGTTCTCGGTCGTGCGCGTGACCCTGGTTCCGGCCGGGATCACGCCGGGCCAGTGCATGATCAGCGGGACGTTCACCTGGTGGCCGTACACGCTGTTGCCGTGAAAGGGCATGCCGTGCTCGAGGAACTCCTCCCCGTGGTCGGCGACGAAGACGAAGAGCGTCTCGTCGGCGATCCCCAGCTCCTCCAGGCCCTCCATGAGGCGGGCGATCTCCTCGTCCATGCCGCGGATCGAGCCGTCGTACCAATCCTTCATGTGCTGAACGAAGAGCTCCTGATCGACGTCCGTGGAGTCGAGCTGCGCCCTCGTCGGCAGGTCGTCGAGGTATCCCTCGGTCAGCTCGAGGCCGCGCTCGTACTCCTCCTCGCCCGGGGTCGTGCCCCACAGCGCGTCGTAGGGGGCGAAGGGCTCGAAGGGGCTGTGCGGGTCGAAGGTGTGCACGAAGGCGAAGAACGGGACGTCGCGATGATCGCGCGCGTACTCGAGGAGCCGGTCCACGTACGTGCGGGCGGTCTTGGACGTGTACTCCTCGGGCAGGTCGACTTCGGTGACGGAGGTCCGCTCGTGGAGGACGTCCACGCCCTGCTGGAGGTTGGTCAGCTTTCCGGAGAAGGGCACGGAGGAGGTCTGCCAGGTGGCGTAGCCCGCTGCCCGAAACGCTTCGGCCATGGTCGTGACCGACGAGGGAAGCCGGTCGGCCTGGTCGATGATGCCGTGCGTCGTCGGGTAGAGCGACGTCAGCATCGACGGCACCGAGACCTTGGTCCACGCCCCCTGCGCGATGTTGTCCTCGAAGAGCACGCCCTCCTCCGCCAGACGGTCGAGGGTCGGGGACGTCTCCCGATCGTATCCGAAGCCCGACAGGTGGTCACGCCGCAGGGTATCGCCCAGGTAGACGATCACGGCCCTGGGCCGTCGCTCCCCGGCGTCCTCGAGGGCCATCCGGTCATCGGTGACGTGGTCGTTGGCGGGCATCGCGTCGCTGTCGTGGATCACCGGCGAGCCCCAGTAGCCCAGCATTCCGGGGTCCGCTCCGTCCAGCCCGAAGGAGAGCTCGACCTCCTGGCCCGCCCAGGGCGACAGGTCGAGCCGCATCGCCGTCCAGCGGTCCGGCCTCGTCACC
>JBFFWJ010000350.1:0-4445 GCA_041570315.1 Longimicrobiales bacterium
CGTGCCTATTCGGTCCTGGCGGAGCAGGGCCTGAGCTACTGGGGCACGCGACAGACCCTGGAGGAAACGCGCGAGCGGGTCACGAGCGGCGAGTGCTGGCTGGCGATCGACGGGCGGAGGATCGTCGGCACGGTCCTGCTGAAGGAGCCCCACGCCGAGGGCGGCTGCGGTGGCCCAGAGGGGGTCGGACGGAGGAGGCCGGTGACCCGCCTCCGCCGCGGCGCGCGCCAGGGCCGAGCGGAGGCGGCACCGCGCCCACTCGACGCCGTCGTCGAGCTGCGCGACGCCGGTCCTCAGCTTCAGCCCCCCGTCGAAGGGTGGCCTGCGCGCGATGCGCGCGTGCGCGGCCAGGTGGGGGGCCGCGGCGAACGCCGCGCGGACGCGGGCGTCCGTCCCCGCCGCGAGGAGGAGCGTCGTGGGGCCCGAAGGGGACGGCTCGACGCGCACCCGCAGCGCCGCGCCGGGCTCCTCGACGGCCGAGAGGCGCCGCGGGGTGGGCGCCACGGCGAGCGCCACCCGGCGTGCGGCTTCGTCCGCGACGACCAGCGCGCGAGGACCGACGCGATACGCCGCGCCGGGCCGCGGGGCGTGCAGCGCCAGCTCGATCCAGCGCGGGGGCGGGCCCTCCCACTGCACGGCCACGAGCGGAAGCGTCGCCGAAGCCAGCGTGCTCTCGAAGGTCACCCCGTCGGGGCCGATCCGCTCCCGGCACGCGAGGCCGGGCCACGCGACGAGGTTGGCCACCGCGCCGGCTTCGGCCTCGAGGTCGCTCGCGACCAGCCACCCGCCGATGCGGACCTGCTCGAGCGGGCCTCGCTGCGTCCCCACCGCGGCGGCGGCGCCTCCTTCGACGAGGAGGCGGCCCGGCCCCGCCGCGCACGCGATGGCGAGCCCCCCGTCCCGCGGCCCGAGCGCAGGAACCTCGGCCGGCGCGTCGGGAAGGGCCAGGTCGGCGTCGGATCGTAGGCGCGTCCCCCGATCGGGTCGCAGCGTCATGACGGCCTCGCGGGGCGTCGGCGCGTGAGCGGGAGCAGAAGCGGGTCCGGTGTCCGGGAGGTCCGCGAGCCACCGAGAGGCCGCTGGAACGACACGCTAAGCCCGTACCCGCAGCGACCGGAGTCGGTTCAGCGCCGCGGCGAGCTCGAAGCGGCGGAACGAGGCCAGGTCACCGACCCGCCGTCCGTCCAGCGCGTCGAGCCCTTCGGACGAGACGAGCGCTTCGACCGCGTCCAGCGCCTCGGCCAGCGAGGCCGAGCGCGCGAGGACGTCGCCCCCGAGCAGCGCGAGCGCCTGCCCGATCGCCCGGGTCTGCGCCCGGCTCGCGAGCTGCTCGACCGCGACCAGGTCGATCGTCGCCGTCCCGAAGAGGAGGGTGCGGTCGTCGGGAACGCGCACGTACGTCTCGCGCCGGCCGCGGCGGGCATCGACGCTGGCCGGGTCGAGGCGCCGCGGCGGGGGGGGCTGGAAGGCCGTCACCGTGCCCGGGGCCCGTCCGGTCGGGAGCGCGGCCGCGACGCCCCGGGCCTCGTCGGTCACGTCGGCGGGGCGGTAGTCGGCCATCCGGATCACCCGGTCGGCCACGTCCAGGTAGTCCCCGCTCCCGCCGATCACGAGCACGCTGCTCACGCCGCACCGCCGGTGCAGCTCGCGCACGCGGTCGACGAAGGGCGTGATCGGCTCGCCGGCGCCCGGGACGAGCTCCTGCATGCGGCGGTCGCGGATCATGAAGTTCGTGGCCGAGGTGTCCTCGTCGACCAGCAGGAGCCCGGAGCCCGCCTCGAGCGCCTCGACGATCGCGGCCGCCTGGCTCGTCGAGCCCGAGGCGTTCGGCGTGGTGAAGGCGCGGGTGTCGCGGCCGAGCGGCAGCCCGTCGATGAAGGTGGAGATGTCGACCCCGGTGATCGCGCGACCGTCCTCGGCGCGGATCTTCACCGCGTCGGGGCGCGTCACGACCCGCTCGCGCCCGTCCCCGGGTCGGTGGTCGTAGACCCCGGACTCGAGCGCGCGCAGGAGCGTGCTCTTGCCGTGGAAGCCGCCGCCCACGATCAGCGTGACCCCCTCGCCCACGCCCATCCCCGTGACCGGCCCGGCGTTGGGGGCGTCGAGGGTCACGCGCAGCGACCCGGGCGCGGTGAAGGCGACGACCTCGGACCCCTCGAGCGGCCGGTCGTCGATCCCGCTGTGGCGGGGGAGGCGGGCGCCGTCGGCGACGAAGGCCACGAGGCCCCGGTCGGCGAGCTGCGAGCGCAGCGCCTCGGCGTCCTCGTTCGCCGCGGCGCAGGCCTCGATCTCGTGGGGGTCGTGAGCGCCCGCGAGGAGCGTGGCGCGTACCACGGCCGGGAGGTCGTCGCCGAGCAGCTCCGCCGCGGCGCGCCCCGCGATCCTGCGGCCGCGGGCCGGCAGCCCCACGGTGAAGCGCGCCTCGACCCGGCCCTCGGCGTCCACGAGCACGGCGGTCTGCGCCATCACCTGCTGCCCCGGGTGCTCCATGCGGATCTCGCCGCTCCTGCCGGTGCCCAGCGAGCGGGACGCTGCACGGGCGCGTGCGGCGAAGGCGCGGGCGAGGAAGGCCGCGGTGCCGAGCGCGCGGGGCGCGGAGGCGTGGGCCGTGGGGGCCAGCCCCGCGTCGTCGGGCTCGATCACGGCGCGCACGCGGCTGGGGGCCGCGAACGGATCGCCCTGCACGTGGTCGACGTGCAGCACGAAGCCGTCATTGCGCCAGCGGCCCCGAAGCTGCTCGTACGCCTTGTAGCCGCGCCCCTCCAGGGACTGCAGCAGCACCGTGAGCTCCCCGGCTTCGCGCATCGGCTCGCCTCCCAGCTCGCGCATCGGCTCGCCTCCGATCTCGCCGCCCGTCTCTCTTCCCATCTCGCCTCCCGTCCCTTCGGGGGCCATGTTGCGCCCCGGCATGCGCCGTGCAGCCCCCGACCTCGAACTTCGGCCCGCTCCGTCATGACGTCACGCGCCCGCTCTCTCCCGTCGCTCTGCGCCGCGCTCCTCCTGGCGACGCTGCCGGCCCTCGGCGGGGCCGGCGCGCCCGCCGAGGCCCAGGAGCGAACCGTGCTCATCCGCAACGGGCGGGTCATGGACGGCTCGGGCAACCCGTGGATCCACGCGGACGTGCTCCTGCGCGGCGACCGCATCGCCGCGGTCGGGCCGCTCGGCGACGTGGATGCCGACGAGGTCATCGACGCCACGGGGCTGTACGTTACCCCCGGCTTCATCGACACGCACTCGCACTCGGGTCCCGGGCTCGCGACGCCGGGGCTGAGCCACGCCGAGCCGCTGCTGGCCATGGGGCTCACCACGGTCTTCATCAACCCCGACGGGGGCGGGCCGGTCGACCTGGCCGCCCAGCGCGCCGCGCTCCTCGCCGACGGCCTCGGGGTCAACGCCGCGCAGCTCGTCCCGCACGGCTCGGTGCGGCGTGAGGTGCTCGGCGAGGCGGACCGCCACGCCACGCCCGCGGAGCTCGACCGCATGCGCGCGCTCGTCGTCGACGGGATGGAGGAGGGGGCCTGGGGGCTCTCCTCGGGCACCTACTACGTGCCCGGGAGCTACGCGCCGCCCGAGGAGATCGAGGAGCTCGCCGAGGAGGTCGCGCCGTACGGGGGCGCGTACACGAGCCACCACCGCGACGAGTCGACGTACTCGATCGGCCTCATCGCCTCGGTCGAGGAGGTCATCAACGTCGGCCGCGTCGCCGGGATCCCGACCGTGCTCACGCACGTCAAGGCGCTCGGCCCGATGGTGTGGGGGTACGGCGCCGCGATCGTGCAGCGCGTCGAGCGCGCCCGGGCCGAGGGGGTGCAGGTCTTCGCCGACCAGTATCCCTACACGGCGTCGTCGACCGGTCTCGGTGCCGCGCTCCTGCCGCGCTGGTCGCAGGCCGGGGGGCGCGACTCGCTCATGGCGCGCATGGACGCCCCGGCGACGATGGCGCGCATTCGCGAGGGGATGGTCGACGGGCTCGCGCGCCGGGGCGGCGCCGACCGCATCCAGTTCCGGCGCCACCGCCCCGATCCGTCGATCGAAGGCAAGCTGCTCAGCCAGGTCGCCGCCGAGCGCGGCCAGGATCCCATCGACACCGCGATCGATCTCCTGCGGGAGGGCGGCCCCGGCATCGTCTCCTTCAACATGCACGACGACGACGTCGAGACGCTCATGGCGCAGCCGTGGACGATGACATCGTCGGACGGCGACCTCGTGCCGATGGGGGAGGGCGTGCCGCACCCGCGCGCCTACGGCGCCTTCGCGCGCAAGCTGCGCGCGTACGTGGTCGAGGAGGGCGTCGTCACCCTTGAGGACGCGATCCGCAGCATGACGTCGCTGCCCGCGCTCGTCTTCGACATGCCCGACCGCGGCACGCTGCGCGCCGGCGCGATCGCCGACGTCGTCGTCTTCGACCTCGCCCGCGTCCGCGACGTCGCCACCTTCACCGACCC
>JBFFWJ010000351.1:0-4445 GCA_041570315.1 Longimicrobiales bacterium
CCAGTGCCGGAGGGGGCCGGGGCCGGCGCCGTCGCGGGCCTGGACGCCGTTCTCCTCGAGCGCCGCACGCACGCCCGCCACGCTGAACTCGGTGACGGAGAGGCAAGCGTGATGCACGGCTCCCGGGCTTCGCAGGGCCTCCTCCTCGCTGCGGCCCACCGTGCCCCCGATGAACATCAGGAACTCGCGGCCTCCCGTGCCCACGCCGAGCAGCGGCGCCGCCGCCTGGTACGCCTGGATCTCCAGCCCGAAAACCTGTCGGTAGAAGCTCACCGACCGCTCGGGGTCCCCTGCGTTGTTCGTGAGGTGGCTGATCCCCGTCAGGCGAAGGGACCCGGGACCGGCGGCGGGCTCGGCGGCCGCGCACACGCTTCCCAACGGACCGCCGCCCCCGCAGTCCGCCGGGGCCTGGAGCTGCACGCTCATCCCGTGGGGGTCGGCCAGCAGCACCTCGGGCGTCCCGTCCCGGTCCCGCACCGCCACCTGCATCGGACCGGGCGAGTCCCCCGGCGCAGGGGCTCGCGTCACCCCGTTGGATTCGAGCGCGCGCACCACGCGCTCCGGATCGAAGTCCACGACCGCGAGCCCGAAGCGTGAGATCCGGGGCGGACCTTCCCGCGCCTCCTCCAGGGCCAGGAAGCGGGGCCCCTCGGCGACCCGAAGCAGGACGTTCGAGCCCTGGCGGGCCTGGACCGGACAGCCGAACAGCCCTTGATAGAACTCGACCGAGCGCGCCACGTCGCGGACGGCGAGCGTCACGCTGTGGATCCCGCGAAGCCGTACGGGCTCGGGCTGATCCCGACGCACCCGGGCGGCATGTTCGCCCAGCACGCCCACGGCGCCGGGAGCGAGCGCGACGGCCGGCAGGGAGCGCAGCCATTCTCGCCGCGTGAGCGCCGGGCCGGGCTGGCTCGTCGGGGCACCCGAGTGTCGGGAGGCCGCGGCACCGACGTCGCGAGGAGCCACGGCTCAGCCACCCGGCCGGCGGGCGGCCTTCGCGAACTTCTTCAGGTTTCGCGGGATCACCTCGGCGGTGTACACGTTGCCCTCGGCATCGACCGTGACGCCTTCGGCGAGCGTGCCCTCCACGAAGCCGATCTCGGAGAAGTCCCGGGCGTCGACGATCACGATCCCCTGACGGAGCTGATAGTCGGCCACGTACACCACGTCGTCCCGCGTGATATGCAGCCCGCTGGCCATGATGCCCGTCCACTCGGTCAGGTAGCGGCCCTCGAGGTCGAAGAGCTGGATGCGCCGGTTGACGCGGTCACCGACCCAGAGCCTGTCCTGGGCATCGATCGCGAGCGCGTGGGGCTCGTCGAACTCGCCGGGTCCCGTGCCCTGCCGGCCCCACTCCATGAGGTAGCGGCCGGTCCGCGAGAACTTGACCACCCGGTCGTTTCCGGGCCCGTCCGCCACGAAGATGTCTCCGCTCCCGGCCACCACCACGTCGGCGGGACCGTCGAAGGTGTCGGGCCCCGATCCCGCGACCCCGGCCCGGCCGAGGGTCATGAGAACCCGGCCCTCGGGCGAGAGCTTGATCACCTGATGACCCCTGCCCCCGCTCCCGCCCGCGTCCGTCGCCCACAGGTTGCCGTCCGCATCCAGGTGCAAGCCGTGCGGCCACACGAACATCCCTTCACCCCAACTCGACACGATCCGACCCGAAGGGTCGAGGCGAAGCACCGGCGCGACGTGCTCCCGGCCGACGCACGTGCGGTCGAAGCAACGATGGAACACCCAGAGATGGTCCTCCGCGTCCATCTCGACGCCGATGGTCTGCCCCCAGGCCTCGACGCCCGAGGGGAGCCGGGCCCAACCGTCCACGAGCTCATGGGAGGCATCCTGGCAGCGGACGCCCGCCGGCGAGAGAGCGGTGCCCACGAGCAGCGCGCACGCGAGCCCGAGGGACATGTCGAAACGGTACCGAGGTCGGCTACGTCCGAGCATCTCGCCGGTCATGATCGTCACACCACCTTGGGAAGCCGAGCGACGGCGCGAGGGCACCCGCATGCCGCGGCGCGGGGCCTCGGGCCCAACCTGTGCCACGGGCGCGGCCGGGGCAATCGGTCTCGTCTGCGACGTGGCCCTGCGGGTGCTATTTTGACGCGACGGGCCGAGGCGCCGTCGGGAAGAACCGGAGGGAAGATGGCAGAACGGACACGCCCCGGGCTCGGGTTGATCTCCCTCCTCGCGCTGGCCGGCTGCGGAGCGTCCGACCCCGAGCCGGCCGCGGCGGAAGCCGAGCTCGAGGCGAGGGCCCGCGCGATCCACGAGGCCGTGCTGACGATCGACACGCACGACGACATCCCCTTCGACTTCGCCACCGACGAGGTGGATCCGCTCGACGCGGACCGTCAGGTCAACCTGCTCAAGATGCGAGAAGGAGGGCTCGACGCGGCTTTCTTCATCGTCTACGTGGGTCAGAGCGAGCGGACGCCGGCGAGCTATCGAGCGGCCCGCGAGGCGGCGCTGACGAAGTTCGATGCGATCCACCGCATGACCGGGACGTACCCCGAGCGGATCGAGCTCGCCCGTTCGGCGGACGACGTCGAGCGGATCCACGCGAGCGGCAAGCTCGTCGCCGCCATCGGCATCGAGAACGGTTTCGTGATCGGGACCGACCTCTCCCTCCTGAGGCGCTACCATGAGCTCGGCGCGCGCTACGTTACGCTCGCGCACGGCGGCCACAACGACATCGCCGACTCGGCCACGCCCCGGGCAGCCCTCGGGGACGGCGAAGCCGAGCACGGCGGTCTGAGCTCGTTCGGAGAGGACGTGGTGGCCGAGATGAACCGGCTCGGCCTCATGGTCGACATCTCCCACGTCTCCAAGGAGGCCGCGCTCGAGGCGATGCGGCTGTCGCGCGCTCCGGTGATCGCCTCGCACTCGAGCACGTACGCCCTCGCCGCCCACCCTCGGAACCTGGACGACGAGGTGCTGTCCGCGCTCGGGGACAACGGCGGCGTGGTGCAGACGGTCGCGCTGGGCGCCTTCGTCAAGGTTCAGCCCCCCGAGCGCGACGAGGCGCTCCGTCGGCTGCAGGATGCGGTCGGCTACGAGGGCGGCACCGAGGGGATGTCGCACCAGCAGAAGATCGACTACGAGCAGGGCCTGATCGACATCGAGCTCCGCTTCCCGCCCGCGAGCGTGTCGGACTTCGTGGACCACATCGACCACGCGGTCGACCTCATCGGCATCGACCACGTCGGCATCAGCTCGGACTTCGACGGAGGTGGCGGGGTCCGGGGGTGGAGCGACGCCTCCGAGACCTTCAACGTCACGCTGGAGCTCGTGCGCCGCGGCTACGGCGAGGATGAGATCCGCAAGCTTTGGGGCGGGAACCTCCTCCGTGTCTGGCGTGAGGTGGAGAGGATCGCCGGGGCTTCATGACGCCTTTCGGCGGCGGGCGCGCCAGACCCAGGCGTAGACCACGACGTTGATCAGGACGAGCGCGCCGGCGAGAACGTACTGCACGGTGCGCGTGAGCCCGGGAGGATACACGATCGGCAGCAGGTAGTACTCGATGAACCCGACCGCGTAGCCCTCGGCGCCGGCCGCCCGTCGGAGTGCGTTCTCGAGCGGAGTCAGCGGACAGACACGCCCGGTGACCTCCACGAAGCCACCCCAGAAGAACGCCGGGAGGTGGAGCCAGGGGGCCCTCCTCCACCGGAGCGCCAGGAGGCCGCCGAAGAGCACGAAGACGATGAAGGCCAGGTGCGCCAGGACGACCAGCGCTGCGAGAACGCCGTACATCGGTGGCGCGCCTCCTCTGCCGTGGACGATCCGCTGGAAGATATGAAAGGGCTGGCCCGACCTGCTCGGGTTATCGCGGGTTAGCGCGACCCCGACGTGTGGGCGCCCCGCGCGTCGTTGACCCGCGGGACCTCCGAAGAGGATATATCCATTAATGGTCGCGCGCTCAGGTGGTCGCGCGCGCGGACACCATCCGAAGCCCGGATCGTACCCACTTTCATACGCTCGAAGCCGAGCCTCCACTCCAAGGAGCAAGCACCATGAGGAAGATCGCCACCGCCCTGCTGCTGATCGCCGCCGCCGCCTGTTCGAGCCCCCTCGGCCTCGATCACACGACCGACAACGGCAGCCACACGACCGACAACGGCAGCCACACGACCGACAACGGCAGCCATACGACCGACAACGGCAGCTGATGGCCCGTACCCGGTGATTCTCGGGCGCCGAGGGTGGCGCGGCGCAGCATCCCACATGGCGCGGCGACGACGAATGGCAGCGCTGCTCGGAGGACGAGCAACGCGTCGGGGCGCATGCAGCGCCGGCCGAACCGAGGGCCCGACCGGCGCACCGAGCCGATCAGGGTTCGTTCATCTGGCACAGGCCACTGGATCGGAGCCTTTCCGATGGTGCGTCGACACCGAAAGTAGGGAACGGGTCGGTTGCCGCCGCGGCCGACGCAGCCCAACGAC
>JBFFWJ010000352.1:0-4437 GCA_041570315.1 Longimicrobiales bacterium
CAGCCCGACCTCCCTGGAGAGGATCCCGTGGCAGCCGAAGCCCGCCACCGACGCGATCACCGCGCCGCTCCGTGCCGGCCGCGCCGGGGTGAGCTCGACCCACTGCATCCGCCGGCGGGCGGCCCACGTGCGGTACATCTCCGCGATCCGGGTCAGGAAGCCCGCAGCCTCCGGATGACCGACATCCTCCTGGAGCAGGCGGACCCCGACGTACGTCAGGGTCGGACGGCCGCGGTCCAGGTCCTCGATCCCCTCCTGCACCACGTAGACCTTCTCCGCGACGCGCCGGTTGAGCGAGGCACTGCCCGGGTTCCTGTGCAGCCGCTCGGTCAGCGACCGCAGCGTGGCGGTCGCCGACTCGATGCGGTCCATGAGCTCCACGCGGTCGAGGACCTCGTACCGGTCGTCCCGGTCCCAGAAGTCGTCCCGGTTGATCTCGGCCAGCCCGCGGGCCTTCGCGGCAGCCCACTCGCCTCCCTCCACCCGGCTCGCGATCTCCCGCACACGCGCGGCGAGGAAGGCCTCCTCGTCCTCGGCCCCCCTGGCGTTCAGAACCAGACTCTTCACGGAGAGCTCGCGCGCCGTCGCCGGTCCCGGCCCGGGCTCGAGCGTCGGCTCGGGCTCCGCGTCGGGATCGACGAACTCCACCTGGAGCCCGCTTCCGTCGCTGCGCACGAAGAGGAACTGCTCGCCTTCCGGAGTGCGATTGCCGACGATCGTCAGCGACAGGGGAGCGAGGAGGTCACGCTCGATCGCGCGCCGCAGCGGCCGCGCCCCGAGGTCCGGCGTGAACCCCCGCCCCAGGAGGTACTCGATCGCCGAGTCCTCCCACTCGACCGCCCACGCCTTGCTCCGGAAGCCGCGGCGGGAGAGGGAGTCGTCGAGCTCCTTGCGCAGGATCAGCCGCATGACCTCGCGGCTCAACGGCCGGAAGACGACCACCTTGTCGAGGCGGTTCACGAACTCGCGCCGAAAGGTCCCGTCCACGGCACGAAGGACCTCGGCCGAGGAGAACTGCCCGGCCTTGCCGACGAAGCCGATGCCGGCCTCGTTGCCGAGGGTGGCGCCGAGGTTCGAGGTGAGGATGATGATCGCGTGCCGGAAATCCGCGAGATCGCCCTGGCGGTCCGTAAGGCGCCCGTCGTCGAAGACCTGGAGGAAGAGGTCCCAGACGTTCTCGTGGGCCTTCTCGAATTCGTCCAGGAGCACGACCGAGAACGGCTGCTGCCGGATGCGCCGCACGAGCGACACCGGGCCGTGCTCGTGCACCTGCTCGGACCGGCCCAGGAGGCGCGGCAGCGAGTCCGACGTCTGGAACTCGCTCATGTCGAGCCGGATCATCTGCTCCGGTGAGCCGAAGAGCAGGGTCGCGAGCGTCTTGGCGATCTCGGTCTTGCCGGTGCCCGTGGGGCCGGCGAAGAGAAACACGCCGATCGGTCTTCGCGGATCGGTGAGACCGGCCTTGAGCATGGCGATCCGCTCCACCAGGCATTCCACCGCCTCGTCCTGTCCGATGACGCGCTGCCGGAACTCCCGCCGCAGCTCGTCGACGTCGAGCACCTGCTCGTCGTCCAGGATGTCGAGCGGCAGCCCGGTGAGCTCGGTCAAAGCCTGGAGGAGGTCGTCGCGTCCGAGCGCCCGGCCCTCGGCCGACGCCCGGGCGGTCGCGAGCTCCACCAGGCTGAGCACGCTGCCGGGAAGCGCTCGGTGCGTGAGGTAGCTGCGAGCGAGCTGAAGCGCCTCGGCGACGACCTCCGAGCCCGCGTCGCCGGCTCCGGCGACGTCGGTCTCGAGGATCTTCATCTCCACCAGGTCCGCGGCCTCGTCGCTGCTCACGGGCGCGACGCGGATCACCTTCATCGCGGCGGCAACGCCCACGTAGCGCCGCTCCAGCCCCTGGTAGGCCTCCGGTGTCACCTCGCTGACCACGAAGATCTCCCGGGCCCTGACGTGCGGCCATATCTGATCGAGCACGCTCACCGGGTTTTGCATCGACATCCCGGCCGTGGCCATCTCGCCCAGATGATCGACGAACAGCGCCACGCGCTTGACCGCGGAGACGTTTCGCCGCAGCTGGCTCACGCGGGTCTCGATGTCGCCCACGAAGCGCGTGCCCGACAGGAGCTCGGAGCCCGAGGTCTCGAAGATCCTCCACCCCTCGGCGGCGAGGACAGCGGAGAACGCACGTCGGAGCGCCGTCTTGCCGACCCCGCGCTCGCCGACGAGCAGCAGGGAGCGCGGAGCCGTGTCGCCGAGGACGCCGCGCATCTCCTCGAGGTGGGCGGCCACGGCGGGGGTGACGTGGACCGCCGGCCCGTCGACGCCCCCGTGCCAGAGTCGTCCCACCTCGGCGACAAAGGCGGGGTCGAGCATGGCGTCCCGGTGTCGGGCGATCTCTCCGAGCAGCGCGTCGGCACGCTGCGGGCTCAGCCGGCGCACGAAGCCCTCGATCTCGTCGATCCGCTCGGACGACAATCCCCGGAGGCCATCGCCGAAGGTCAGGGCCTCGCCGGCCGAGACCCTGCCCTCCAGGAATTCCTCGACGGCGGCCACCGTGACGGGCTCCCCCGTCCACCAGGCCCGGACGGCGGTGAGCACGGCGCCGATCGCGGGCTCGTCGGTCCTCGCGGCGATGAAGCGCAGCCGGAAGAAGAGCGGCCACTGGGCGACCTGCCCGATGTTCGCCAGCACGCGACCGACGAACGGCCTCGAGTCCGGGCGGCGCGCCAGCGCCTCGGACGCCATGATCCCGAGCACCCAGTTCGTTCCGAGGCAGTAGCTGACGACCTGCTCCACGGGCAGCCCCGGGTCGCTCAGGATCTCCACGCCCTCCTGAAAGCCACGCACCCTGAGGATGTCGTGCGGGTCGGCGAACTTCTCGGCCTCGTTCGCCTCGAGGGCCTCGGCGATCCGATAGAGACGGTCGGGCTCGTCCGCCGGAGACGGGGCGTCCTGTTGCTCGTCCTCGGCCGGCGGCGGATCTCCCGCCGAACCGCGGCGGGAGCGCACGAGCGCGAGGGCTGCGGCGGCGGCGACGGCCACCAGCAGGCCCTGGATCCAGCCGTCAGGCACGGTCCATCCCTCCCCCCTCGAGGCGGCGCCGGCCTCAGCCGCGCAGCCAGTCCTCCAGCTCGGACAGCGCCCGGACCGTCTCGGCGCGGGATTCGTGCACCCCGAGCGGATCGAGCAGGACCGCGTGCAGGCCGGCGTCCCGCGCCCCGACGTAGTCGACCGGGAAGAGATCGCCGACGTACACGCATTGCTCGGGCGGGAGCTCCATCGCCTCGCACCCCTTCTCGAAGATCCGGGCTGCTGGCTTCTCCACGCCGACGACGCCGGAATCGATCACGAACTCCACGTGCGCGCGCACGCCGGCCCGCTCCAGCGCCCCCTCCATGCGTCCGTCCGCGTTGGAGATGACCCCGACCCGGTAGCCCCGGGCCCTGAGGCTCTCGAGGACGTCCCGGGTGCCGGGCAGAGAGTACGTCCACAGGTGCTCGGCGGCATGCACCGTCCGCACGCGGTCGGACACGCCCGGGAGCGCGTCGTCGGGAACGCCGCTCAGCTCGAAGAGCCTCAGGAAGTACTCCCGCCAGAGGTCGGGCTCGGTCCCGGTGCTGCCCTCGTCGACCCTGTCGTGGAGAATGCGGCGGGCCCGGAGCTCGGCCTGCTGAAAGGAGGGCACGTCGCTCTCGACCCCCTCGGCCCGGAAGATCTCCACCATCCGCCGGGGATCGATGTAGACGAGCGTGTTGCCCGCATCGAAGAGGAGCCCGCGCAGGCCGTCGAGGCTGGCGGCGCTCAGAAGAACACCGGTTCCTTGTAGGACCCGTAGACCTCTTCCATCGCGGCACGGATCTCGTGGAGCGTGCAGTACGCCCGCGCACAGTCGAGGATGCGGGGAACGACGTTCTCCTCGGTCCGGCACGCCTCCGTCAGCGCCGCCAGAGCACGGCGCACCGAGTCGTCGTCCCGCCCGGCGCGCAGGCGCGCCATCTTCTCCCCCTGACGGCGCTCCACGTCCGGATCGATCTTGAGCGTGTCGATCTCGATCTTCTCCGAGCCCTCCGTGAAGCGGTTCACGCCGACGATCACCCGATCGCGGGCCTCCACCTCGCGCTGCTGGCGCATCGCCGAGGCCGCGATCCTCTGCTGGAACCATCCCTGCTCGATGCCCGGGACCACGCCGCCCAAGCCGTCGATCTCCTCGAACAGCTCCACCGCGTCGCGCTCGAGCTCGTCGGTCAGGGCCTCCAGGTAGTACGAGCCCGCCAGCGGGTCGATCGTGTTCGGCACGCCCGACTCGAAGGCGAGAATCTGCTGGGTGCGCAGCGCGATGCGGACGGCCTTCTCGGTCGGAAGAGAGAGCGTCTCGTCCATGGAGTTGGTGTGCAGCGACTGCGTGCCGCCGAGCACGGCCGCCATGGCCTGGTAGGC
>JBFFWJ010000353.1:0-4434 GCA_041570315.1 Longimicrobiales bacterium
CGGAAAGGTATCGGATCCCCGTCGCCCCCGGGATGCGCCGCTCTCCGCGTACCGGGCGCAAAGCACCCCATCGCGGGTCGTGCGGCCTTCGGCTACGCACCGCGCCTCGGAGCGCGCCGGGGGACGGCCTTCGCTACGTTGGCTCGCCCGCTCGCTCCCTCGACCCCGCCGCCGTTGACACGACCCGCCCGACTCGGCCTGCGACCGAACCTGCGCCAGTTCCTCCTCCTCGTCGTGATCAACGGCTTCGTGGGGGCGATGGTCGGCCTCGAGCGCACCGTGCTGCCGCTCCTCGCCGAAGACGAGTTCGGCATGGCGTCACGACGGGCGGCGCTGTCCTTCATCGTCACCTTCGGGCTGGTGAAGGCCGTCACGAACTCGGCCGCCGGGCACCTCGCCGACCACCTCGGGCGCAGGCAGGTGCTCGTCCTGGGCTGGCTCTTCGCGCTCCCGGTCCCGCCGATGGTGATCCTCGCGCCGAGCTGGAGCTGGATCATCGCCGCGAACGTGCTGCTCGGCATCAACCAGGGGCTCGCCTGGTCCACGACGGTCATCATGAAGATCGACCTCGTCGGGCCCAGCCGGCGCGGCCTGGCGATGGGCCTCAACGAGGCCTCCGGCTACCTCTCGGTCGCGCTCGCCGCGCTCGCGTCGGGCTACCTGGCCGAGGCGTACGGCATGCGCCCCGAGCCCTTCTATCTGGGGATCGTCGTCGCCGCTCTGGGCCTCGGCCTCTCGCTCCTGTTCGCGCGCGAGACGATGGGCCACGTCCAGGAGGAGGCGCGCGCCTCGGCGGCCCCGCACGACGCGGACCGCCCCGGCGCCCGCCGGATCTTCGCGGAGGCGACCTGGCGCCACCCGGCGCTCTCGAGCGCGAGCCAGGCGGGCCTCGTCAACAACCTCAACGACGGGCTGGCCTGGGGCATCTTCCCGCTCCTCTTCGCGGCGGCCGGGCTCGATCTCGGGCAGATCGGGCTCCTGGTCTTCCTCTATCCCGCGACCTGGGGCCTCGCCCAGCTCTGGACGGGCGGGCTCTCGGACCGGACGGGGCGCAAGCCCCTGATCGCGGCCGGGATGATCCTCCAGGCGGCCGCGCTCGCGGCGATCGCGGCCACGCGCGGCTTCGCGCCCTGGGCCGTCGCCTCGGTCGCGCTGGGCCTCGGCACCGCGCTGGTCTATCCGACGCTGATCGCGGCGGTGAGCGACGTCACGCCCCCGTCGTGGAGAGCCTCGGCGGTCGGCACGTACCGCTTCTGGAGGGACAGCGGATACGCGGTCGGCGCCCTGGTGGCGGGCGCTCTCGCCGACGCGCTCGGGCTCGGCGCCGCGATCGGGGCCGTCGCCGGGCTCACGCTGCTCTCCGGGATCATGGTGCTGGCGCGCATGCCCGAGACGCGGCCGGGCCCGGGAACCCTCTCGGCGTAGCACCGCGGCTCTCCCCCCCGCTCGCCCCTCGCGCGCCGAAGGAGGAGGCCGGGGAGGCCTCCGGACCGTTTGACAGCCCGCGCGGCCCCGCAGAGTTTGCCGCACGAGACCGCGCTCGCGGTGCCGCGCTCCCCCCCGCGGCGACGGCGGGCGCGCTCCGGCTCCGCACCCGGCATCCCAAGGAGTGGATCATGTCCGTTGCGCGCATCCTCGGCCTCTCGCTCGCCGCCGCCGCGCTCGTCGCGGTGACCGCGCCGCCCGCCGCCGCCCGGCAGCAGGGCCCGGCGCTGGTGAACCAGTCCGACGACCCCATGCTCCGACCCTTCCGCTGGCGGTCGATCGGCCCGGTGGGTCAGGGCGGTCGCGTCGACGACATCGCGGTCCACCCGACGGACACGCGCGTCTTCTACGTCGGCTTCGCCACGGGCGGGCTGTGGAAGACCACGAACAACGGCACGACCTTCGAGCCCATCTTCGACGAGTACGAGACGCACTCGATCGGCGCTCTGGCGATCGCGCCCTCGAACCCGGACGTGCTCTACGTCGGCACGGGTGAGGCCAACAACCGGCAGAGCTCGTCCTTCGGGGCGGGCGTCTACAAGACCACGAACGGGGGCGCGTCCTTCGAGCACGTCGGCCTGCG
The DNA here is from genome assembly GCA_041570315.1 of Longimicrobiales bacterium. Lineage (GTDB taxonomy): Bacteria > Gemmatimonadota > Gemmatimonadetes > Longimicrobiales > Gaopeijiaceae > JBFFWJ01. Next base: position 2,069 of record JBFFWJ010000353.1, read on the forward strand.
CGAGACGCAGACCATCGCGCGCGTCATCGTGCACCCCGGGGACGAGAACACCGTGTGGGTCGCGGCAACGGGCCGCCTCTTCGGGCCCAACCCCGAGCGGGGAGTCTTCAAGTCCACGGACGGCGGCCGGACCTGGAGCCACGTCCTCGCGGTCGACGAGAACACGGGGGCGACCGACCTGATCATCGATCCTGCCGACCCCGACAGGCTCTTCGCGGCCACGTATCAGCGTCGCCGCACCGCCTGCTGCTTCGTCGGCGGAGGCGCCGGGAGCGGGATCTGGCGCTCCGACGACGGAGGGGACACGTGGACGCCGCTCATGGAGAACGGCCTGCCGACCGGGACGATGGGCCGCATCGCTCTGGCGGCCACGCCCGCCGATCCGGACGTGATCTACGCGCAGATCGAGGTCGCCGCGGACCGGGTGCGGCCCCTCACCGACGAGGAGCGGGAGGCGTGGGAGGCGCTCGCCGAGGACGACGAGCTGCCGCCCGACCCGCAGTGGAGCGGGGTGTGGCGCTCGACGGACGGGGGCGAGCGCTGGGAGTTCCGCAGCAACGAGAACGGCCGGCCGATGTACTTCAGCCAGATCCGGGTCTCCCCGTCCGACCCCGACCTCGTCTACACGGTGGACCAGCAGGTGCAGAAGTCCACCGACGGCGGCGTGACGTGGGAGACGCTCGACGGCTACGGCCACGTGGACCAGCACGCCTTCTGGATCGACCCGGACGACCACGACCACATCATGATCGGCAACGACGGCTCGGTGGACGTTTCGTACGACCAGGGCGAGACGTGGGAGTCGCTGCGGACCTGGGCGGTGGGCCAGCCGTATCACGCCTCGGTCGACATGCAGCGGCCGTACTGGGTCTGCACGGGCCTTCAGGACAACGGAAGCTGGTGCGGCCCGAGCTCGGTGCGCGGCGGTGACATCCTGCCGCAGGACTGGTTCCGTGCGGGCGGCGGCGACGGCTTCTACACGCAGATCGACCCCACCGACCCGAACATCATCTACTCCGAGTCGCAGAACGGGAACGTGCGCCGCATGGATCTCTCCACGGGCGACCAGGTGACCATCCGGCCGCGGGGCCCGGGGGGACGGGGAGGTCGCGGCGGAGGCGGCGGTCGCGGCGGCGGCGGCGGGCCCGGCAACATCGTCCCGGAGCCTGGCGAGGACCTCGAGATCCGCTGGAACTGGAACACGCCCATCCTCCTCTCCCCGCACAACCCGAGCAAGGTCTACGTCGCCGGGAACCGGCTCTTCACCTCGCTCGACCGTGGCGAGACGTGGACGATGAGCCCGGACCTCACGAAGGACATCCGGCGCGACGACATCGAGATCATGGGGCTGCGCAACGACGTGCCCCGCTGCGAGCAGCTCGAGCGCGGCCAGCGCTGCAACCTCTCCCGCAACGACGGCGTCTCCAGCTGGAGCACGGGGATCACGGTCGCCGAGTCGCCCGTCGTGCCCGGGGTGCTCTGGGTGGGCACGGACGACGGCAACGTCCAGGTCAGCCGCGACGGCGGGGCGAGCTGGAGCGAGGTCAGCCGCAACCTCCCGGGTGGAACGACCCGCTACTACGTCTCGCGCGTCGAGGCGTCGCACTCCGACCCGGCCGCCGCCTTCGTCTCGATCGACGGGCACAAGTCCGACGACCTGCGGCCGTACGTCTACGTCACGCGCGACTACGGCCGGAGCTGGCAAAGCATCGCCTCGAACCTCCCCGAGTTCGGCAACGTCAACACGATCCGCCAGGATCCGCGCAACCCGAGCCTGCTGTACGTGGGCACCGAGTTCGGCTTCTTCGTCTCGCGCGACGGCGGCGCCTCCTGGCAACCCTTCATGAACGGGCTGCCCGTCGTGCGCATCGACGACGTGCTCGTGCACCCGCGCGACAACGACCTCGTGCTCGCCACGCACGGGCGCTCGGTCTACGTGATGGACGACATCACCGCGCTGCAGGCGACCACCGCCGACGTCACGGCGGCCGACGTCCACCTGTACGAGCCCCGGGACGCGGTCCTCTGGAAGACCGACCGCCGTCTCGGCCGCTCCGTGACCGGCGACAAGAACTGGGTCGGCGAGAGCGCTCCTCCCGGGACGGCCATCGCCTACCGGCTCGCCGACGCCGCGCGCAGCGTCACGGTCACGATCAGCGACGCCGTGAGCGGCGAGGTCGTCCGTACCATGGAGGACACGACGGCCGCCGGGCTCAACCGGGTCCAGTGGGACCTGAGGGGCGACGCCCCGCAAAACGGCGGAGGGCGCGGTGGCGGCGGTGGAGGCTTCGGAGGGGCCCCGAGCGCCGAGCCCGGGATCTACCGCGTGACGCTCACGGTGGACGGCGACGACTACGAGACGCTGC
>JBFFWJ010000354.1:0-4396 GCA_041570315.1 Longimicrobiales bacterium
AGCCCCACGCCCTGGTCCTGCAGGAGGGGGATCATCTCCCGCTCCAGCTCGCGGCCGGCGAGCGAGTAGTACGACTGGGTGCAGCGGAAGCGCTCGAGCCCCTGCAGGCGGGAGATGCCGAGGGCCTTCATGAGCTGCCAGGCGAGGAGGTTGGAGCATCCGATGTAGCGGACCTTGCCCTGTCGCACGAGATCGTCGAGCGCGCGCAGCGTGTCCTCCATGGACGTGAGGGGATCCGAGCGATGGATCTGATAGAGGTCGATGTAGTCGGTGCCCAGCCGCCTCAGGCTCGCTTCGACGCCCTCCACGATGTGGAGCCGAGACAGGCCCACGTCGTTCGCCCCGGCGCCCATGCGGCCCCGCACCTTGGTCGCGAGCACGACCTCGTGCCGGCGGCCCTGCAGCGCTTTGCCGAGCAGCGTCTCGGACTCTCCCAGGGAGTACACGTCGGCCGTGTCGATGAAGTTGATGCCGGCATCGAGCGACGCGCCCACCATCTCGTCGACGGCCGCTTGTCCCATGCCGCCGATCGTCTCCCAGATCTGTCCCTTGCCGCCGAAGGTCATGGCGCCGAGGCAGAGCTCGGAGACGAAGACCCCGGTGTCGGCGAGCGGGCGGTACTTCATGGGTGTCCTCCGGGCGTAGGGAGCGGGGTCGTGGGGTGGGCCAAGGTACGCGAGGGCGTGCCGTGGGCCAGTCGCATTCCCGCACCCACGGTGGACACGGCGGCAGAGGTGCGCTTGTCCCCCTCGGCGCACGCCTCTAGCGTCCCTGCATGAGACCGAAGCACCTGGGCCTGATCCGGGCCTTCGACCTTCTGTCGTCGCTCTCTCTCGGCGCGGTGTCGGCGCTTGCCTCGTCCTTCCTGCTGCCCGACGCGTGGTGGCCTCCCGTCGCGATGATCGCGGGCATGGGGCTGGGGATCGTGGCCGCGCTTCCGGTCTTCGGTTTGCTGGCGTCGCTGTTGGGCGGCTTCGAGACGGTCGTGATGACGATGCAGGTCGGGATGCTCGCCGGGATGGCGGGCGCGATGATGCGGACGTCGCCGTCGGGGCTCGCCGCGCTCGCGGGCGCCGGAGTCGGTCTCGCGATCCACCTCCTTCTGCGGGCGTACGACCGCTCACTTCACGGCGAGGTCGTGGGCGAAGGCGGGTCGGGCGTCGGCTCGGGGAGCACGGGATGAACGAGGCCGCGATCGCGAAGTGGAACCGGGCGAGCCGGGCGCTCGACCGCAGCGGGCGCGGCGAGGACGTCCGCTACGGCGTCTACAAGCGCGAGCTCTTCGGCAAGGCGCGCGGCCGCACGCTGCTGGTCGCCGCGGGAACCGGCGCCGACTTCAAGTTCTTCCCGGCCGCCATCGAGCTGACCGCCATCGACTTCTCCCCCCGCATGCTCGAGAGGGCCGCGAGGAGGCGCGGCGAGTGCCCAGCCCCGCTCGAGCTCGTCGAGGCCGACGTCATGGACCTCGAGTTCGGGGACGGGTCCTTCGACACCGTCGTCACGTCGTGCACCTTCTGCTCGGTCCCCGAGCCGGTGCGGGGGCTGAGGGAGCTTCACCGCGTGCTGCGTGACGAGGGCCGGCTGCTCATGTACGAGCACGTCCGGCCGTCCCATCCCTACCTGGGGCTGATGATGGACCTCGTCGATCCGCTCGCGTACCGCTTCGGGCCGCACGTCAACCGCCGCACGGCGGACAACGTGCGGGCGGCGGGCTTCCGCATCACGCGGGAGTACAACGTCTTCCTCGACATGCTGAAGCTGTTCGAGGCGGGCAAGGAGTAGCGGCCGGCTTGCGCACCGCGAGAGGTGCCGGCCGCTCGGCAGGTGCCGGCCGCTCGGCGCGAAGGCCCGGTTGGGCGCGGCGGAGTCTCGGCCCGTGAGGCTCGACCCGATCTTCGTTTGGGGCGCCGGAGCGATGGGCGGCTCCGTCGGCGCCTGGCTCGTCCGCTCGGGCCACGAGGTCGTCTTCGTCGACACCGACGAGGCCCACGCCGCCGCGATCCGGACGCACGGGCTGCGCATCACGGGTCCGGTCGACGATTTCATCGTGCCCGCGCACTGCGCCCGTCCGGATTCGCTCGATCCCGGGATGAAGACCGTGCTCCTGGCGGTGAAGGCCCATCACACGGCCGAGGCGGTCGCGCAAATCGGTCCGCTCCTGGCCGAGGACGGGTTCGTCGTCTCCGTCCAGAACGGGCTCAACGAGCTCGTCATCGCCTCGCGGCTCGGGCGCGAGCGGACCGTCGGCTGCTTCGTGAACTTCGGCGCGGACGTGCTCGAGCCGGGTGTGATCCTGCGGGGGAACCGGGGTGCGGTGGTGGTGGGCGAGCTGGACGGAAAGCGCACCGAGCGCGTGCGCGCCCTACACGGGCTGTTCCGGCTCTTCGAGCCCGCCGCGCTCCTGACCCCGAACATCTGGGGGTACCTGTGGGGCAAGCTCGCCTACGGCTCGATGCTCTTCGCGACCGCGCTCACCGATGCGCCGATCGCCGACGTGCTCGAGTCGGCCCGCCACCGCGCCGTGCTGATCGGGCTCGCCCGTGAGGCGATGGCGGTGGCGGAGGCTCGGGGCGTCCGCGCGGAGGCGTTCGACGGCTTCGACCCGGCCGCCTTCGCCCCCGGCGCCCCGCTCGCGCAGTCCCACGCCAGCCTCGACGCCCTCGCGCTCTTCAACCGCGGCTCGGCCAAGAGCCACAGCGGCGTGTGGCGGGACCTCGCGGTACGGAAGCGCCGCACCGAGGTGGACGCGCAGATCGCGCCGATCGCCGCACTCGGCGAGGAGGTCGGCATCGATGCGCCGCTCACCCGGCGCCTCGTGGGGCTCGTGCACGACGTGGAGGCGGGCCGGCGCCCGCAGAGCTGGGAGACGCTCGACGCGCTGGGCTAGGGTGGGGGCACGCCGGTCTCGCCGGCCACGGCACCCGGGAGGCGTCAGGCGTCGGGCTCGGCACCCGGGAGGCGTCAGGCGTCGGGCTCGGCCCCCATGGACATGGTGGCGATCGCAGCAACCTCTTCCGAGTCGAGCCTGAGCCGGCGCCCGAGCCGGTCGGACTCGTAGCACGCGGCGATGACCTCGAGCACGTCGCGCCCGCACTTCGCGTCGGCGGGGGGGGCGGACCCGTCTCGGAAGGCGGCGAGGGTCTTCTCCAGGACGTAGCGCGTCGCCACCATCCCCGGGTCCTTCGGGTTCTTGGCGAGGATCGATCGGTCGCTCCCAACCTCCCTCCAGGCGAGACCCGAGACGCCGAGCTCCATCCGGAGCTTGGGCTTGGTGGAGCGGTAGAGGCCCGCCAGCACGCGGGCTCTCCCTCCGAAGGAAGCGCGCAGCGACGCTCCCATCGTGTCGGCCCGGACCTCGAAGTATTGCGTGTCGCCCTTGCACAGTCGGTTCTGCACGATGTTGGCGAGCCTGCCTCCCGAGAACTCGAGCGTGACCACCGCGAGAGCATCGGTCTCGCCTTCCCGGACGCCACACGTCGAAGTCCAGCACTGGACCGCGACGGGCTTCTCGCCGAAGAGCGCCATCAGATAGTCGACGAGGTGAACGCCCGCCTCGTAGAGGGTCCGCTGCAACATGCGCCCCCTCCAGCCGGGCTCGGCCCAGGGCGGCAGATCCATGAGCTGCCAGATCTGGGCGAGGACGAGCTCGCCCGTCTCGCCCGAAGCGACGGCCTCGCGAACCGCGCGGAAGATCGGCATCTCCCTGAACTCGTGGTTCAGCGCGATACGCACGCCGGCCTCGTCGGCGGCGGCGATGAGCCGGTCCGCTTCGGCCACGCTGGACACGAAGGGCTTCTCGCAGATGAGGTGGGCGCCCGCGCCTACCGTCTTCAGCCCGTACTCCAGGTGCGAGTCGGGAGGGGTTCCGACGATCACCACCTCGGGCTGGCCCTCTTCGATCATGCGGTCGAAGTCGTCGTAGACCGGCACGCCCCAGCTCGCCTTTGCCCGATCCCGCATCTCCGCGGAGAGGTCACAGGCTCCCACGATTCGGATCCCCTCGATGCCGGCGAGGGCCGGCAGGTGGAGCGTGTGGCCGGCGTTGCCCAATCCGACGATCGCGATGCGCTCGATGTTCAACCCGGGGACTCCTTGCTGGCCTCTCGTGGGTGGGGGGCGCGCGACCGGTCGATCGCCGCCCGGACACAGAGCAAGATAGCGCGGGATGGGGCCCGAGGTCCCCGGTCCCGTGACGGGCCGTCGGTGCCTTGTCCGCGGGTCGGCGGCGCCACTATCGTCATCCGTTCCTTCGACGCCCCGACCCGAGAGCGCGCGCGATTGCGACCCCCACCGAGTCGAGCGCACCGAGCCCCGCCGCCCACCCGCCCCCAGGCATGAGGCCCGACCTGCGCGGCGCCGTTCGTCTCAGGAACGCCGCCTGGCTCGTCGCGGGCGA
>JBFFWJ010000355.1:0-4389 GCA_041570315.1 Longimicrobiales bacterium
GCCGTCGCGCCGGGTCCGGTGGGGCCGGCCTCGGGCTTGCGGCGCCCCTCGGTCGCCGCGGGGGCCGCCGTGGCCGGGCTCGTGGGTCTCGGCGCCGGGGCGCTCGTCGGAGCGGGGCTCGCGACCGGGCCGGGGGCGCGCGACGTGGGCCTTCCCTACGCCGCGCCCATCGCCGGCGGGATGACCACGCCGGCCTTCGCCGTGGCCGGCGACGGCTCCTTCATCGTGTACGAGGGAGGGACCGGAGCCGCCACCCAGCTCTGGTATCGCAGCCTCGTGGGGGACGAGGCGCGTCCGATCGCCGGGACGGAGGGAGCGTCCTGGACACCCCGCATCTCTCCCGACGGACGGCGGGTGGCCTTCGTCAGCGAGTCGACCCTGCGGATCGCGCCGATCGCGGGGGGCGTCGTCACCACGGTGGCCGAGGTCGAGGGCCCGGTCGGCGGGCGGTGGCAGGACGACGGCCTGATCTTCTTCTCGGACGGCGACGGGCGGCTCCTGCGCTGGATCGACCCGGAGAGCGGGCCCGTGCGCGAGCTCGCCGTCGAGTACTGCCTGCTGCCGGTCCCGATGTCGGAGGCCGACGTTCTCTGCGGCGGGGGCGGGGACAAGTTCGGCTTCGTGCGCCGCCTCGACGAGAGCGTGTTCTCGAGCCGCATGCTCCGCCAAGCCGGTCCGGAAGGCACGCGCCGACTCAGGGGATCGCAGTTCCGGGTGATCGACGAGGACTACGTCACGTACACGTCGATCGACGGCACGCTGATGGCCACGCGATTCCTGGATCGTGACTCGTTGCTCGTGGGGCGCTCGGTGGCGCTGGTGCCGAACGTGCGCCGCCAGACGTACACCGGGGCGGGAGAGTACGACCTCACCGACGACGGCACGCTCGTCTACGTCGAGGGTGCGAACGCCGAGGTCGGCCGCCTGGTCCGCAACGATCTGCGCGGGGGGCGCTCGGAGCTGCCCGGCGAGCCCGCCGCCCACCTGCGGTTCGCGCCGGGCCCCGACGGTCGCAGGCTCGCGAGCGTCGTCGAGGGGATTCAGGATCAGGAGCTCCGGATCTACGACCTGAGCACGGGCTCCTTCCAGGTGCTCGCCCAGCACCCCTGGATCGGGTACCCGATGTGGGGGCCCGACGGCGATCACGTGGTGTACCCCCGCTCCCCCGACGACGGCAGCGACGCCGAGTACCTCGTCCTCCACCGCTTCGACGCCGCGGACCGGCCCAGGGTCGTGCTGGAGCTCGAGACCTCCCGCGGCCTCCAGCCCGCGTCGTACCTGAGCCCGGACTCCCTGGTCCTGGGCGTCGGCGATGCGGAGAGCTCCGTGCTGCTGATCGATCCGACGCGCGATCCGGCTTGGGTGGAGGAGCTCGGCGTGAACGCGCTCTTCGTGGGCGTGTCACCCGACCGGAGGTGGTTCGCCTGGGCCAACACCGAGGAGGAGATCGTCTACCTGGAGCCGTGGCCCGCGCGGGACCGGCGCTGGGAAGTGGCGCGCGACGTGATCGAGCCCCGCTGGCTCTCGGACAACACGCTGATCTTCTTCAGCGCCGACGAGGTGCTCGACATGCCGATCTCGCGTCTGTCCCTCGAGCCGGGCTCGGATCCCCCCGTGGGCACGACGAGGGTCGTCGTCGAGGACCCACGGAGGGCGGACACGCCCGGATGGTCCGTGGCGATCACCCCCGACGACGCGCTGGTCTACCTGCAGATGCCCGAGCGGCTGGAGGGAAGCTACGTCCGGGTCGTGCCGGGCTGGGTGCGGGAGATGAAGCGGGCGGTCGACGACGCGAATCGCTGAGGCGGGCCCGCCGCTCCCTTCCCGCACCGCCACGGCCCTCCGGAGCGTCTACGACATCGAGCTCGAATGAGATCCGCTAAGTCGTTATGAAGAATGGCAATTCGGGCACACTGTCTCATGCGCGATCGCAAGGCCGCTCCGAAGGCTCTACGGCCCGAGCCGGCCGAGGTCGCGCCTACAGCCTCCCGTCCGCCATCAGGTCCGCGGCGTAGCTCGCGGCGCGCGCGCTGAAGGCCATGTAGGTGAGCGACGGGTTCTGGCAGGCCGAGGACGCCATGAAGGAGCCGTCGGTCACGAAGAGGTTCTCGACATCGTGCGCCTGGCACCAACCGTTCAGGACGGAGGTGGCCGGATCGCGACCCATGCGGGCGCCGCCCATCTCGTGGATGCGGTTTCCGGGCCGGGTCAGCACCACCTCGCGGGACCGGATGTCCGTGCAGCCGGCGGCCTCCAACATGGCGATCGCGTCCCTGCGCGCCTCCTCCAGCATGATGCGCTCGTTGTCGCCGTACGTGACGTTCAGGACCGCGACCGGGTTGCCCCACCGATCGCGGCGCGAAGGGTGGAGCGTGACACGATTGTCGGGGTGGGGGAGCTGCTCCCCGAACGCCCCGATCCCGATCCGCCACGGGCCCGGAGCCCGGTGTGACTCCTTGAAGGCGCGGCCGATGCCGGGTCCCTGACCGCCGGCGTTGCCCAGGGGCGTCGCGCTCCCCTGAAAGCCGAAGCCGCGCCGGTACGGCTTGTCGGTCTCGGTGACGTTCGCGTAGCGGGGGATGTAGATGCCGCCTGGGCGACGACCGTAGACGGTCTTGTCCTCGAAGCCGCGGATCACGCCCGTGGCGCTCGCGCCGCTGACGTGGTCCATCAGGTTCCGCCCGACCTGATCGGAGCGGTTCGCGAGCCCGCTCGGAAAGGCCTCCGACCCCGACTGCAGCAGGATCATCGCCGACGCGATGGTCGAGGCGTTCAGGAAGACGACCCTCGACGTGTAGACCCTCCGATCCCTCGTCTCCGCATCGATCACCCGCACCCCGGTCACCCGCCCCGTCTCCGGATCGTAGTCGAGGGACCGGACGATGGCGTTGTGCACGATGGTGAGGTTTCCCGTGCGCGCCGCCGCCGGCAGGGTGGCGTTCAGCGAGGAGAAGTAGGCCCTGTACACGCAGCCGTGCTCGCACCGGTTGCGGACCCGGCAGTTGCTGCGGCCCAGGGCCCGTTGCTCGTCCGTCGCGGAGGTGATGTGGGCGACGCGCGCCGGGATGACGTTGCGGCCCGGAAAGGCCGCCTCGACGCGGGCCTTGAAGTCCTCCTCGGCGCAGGTGAGCGCGAAGGGTGGCTGGAAGACCCCGTCGGGGAGTTGAGGCAGGCCCTCGGCGCTGCCGGAGACTCCGGCGAAGCGCTCCACGTGGTCGTACCAGGGGGCGATGTCCTCGTAGCGCACGGGCCAGTCGACGCCGACACCCTCGAGCCGGTTCGCCTCGAAGTCCTGCGGGCCGAGCCTGTAGGCCTGCCGGCTCCACATGATCGAGCGCCCGCCCGTATGGTAGCCGCGCAGCCAGTCGTAGCTCGTCCCCTCCGCCTCCTCGTAGGGATGCTCGTCGTCCCTGACCCAGAAGTGCTTGGTCGTCTCCTTGATGGCGTACGCGACGCCGCCGTACTGCTTGGGGTAGCGCTCCGCGATCTCGTCCTGGGGGACGCGGTCCAGGTTGGGTCGCTCCCAGGGCGGGATCCGATCGGTGTAGTCGCGCTCGGGCACGATCTCCGGGCCCCTCTCCAGCACGAGCACCTTCAGGCCCCGCTCGGTGAGCTCCTTGGCGCTCCATCCGCCGCTCATTCCGGAGCCCACGACGATCGCGTCAAAGTCCGCCAAGGCGACACCTCCCCGAAGCGGGATCACGGGTCCGCGACGCACCCTGCACGCGTCGGGCCGTCATGACCGATCCGCGCACGGATCCCACCGGCCCGGCACGGCGACCCACCGCTCCTCCTCCAGGGCCCCTCCCTCGGTCGCGAAGTACGCCTGCGTGATGAGACCCTTGAGGCCCGCGTAGCCCTCGAGCGGCTCCCCGGCGAACGCCGCGGCGTCGACCGAGGCGAGCGCCTCGCGCGCGACCGGATCGCTGGCGGCGAGGAAGTCGCCGCCCGAGCGCTCTCCGAGCCGTGCGTCCAGGGCGGCCAGCGCCGCGCTGTGTGCCGCCCGGGTCTCGCGGCTCGCCCACTCCGCCATCAGCTGATCGAGGAGCGCCGGGACCCCGACGTCCAGGGCGCCGGGCGTCTCGGTGCGGGGCAGGAGAAGATCGCTCACGCGCGACAGCACGGCCATGTCGCGCTCTGCGTAGAAGCGGGGCGGCGCGCCGGGCGCCAGCGCGCTCAGGGTGACCCGGCCGCCGCACGCGCTCAGCAGCGAGGCGCCCCCCACGGAGACGACCAGGCTCTTGATCGCGTCGCGCCGGCTGATCATCGCGTTGCAGCCCCGTTTCGAGCGCCTGTCCCGGGAGTCCGATCGCCGCGGGCGGCAGGATCGATCTCTCGGGCGCGGACGGTCCGCGGGGACAAGGTACGCCCCCCGCGCGCGTACGCCAC
>JBFFWJ010000356.1:0-4386 GCA_041570315.1 Longimicrobiales bacterium
ACCGTGCGCACGGTACCCCCGCGGGAGTCGGCCGTGTACGAGGGACCCACGACGGGCTGGAGGTCTCTCGGCTCGGTCGCGTTGAGTTGCTCCCCACCCGTCATGAGCGTCCCACCCCCGGCAAGGATGTAGTAGACCTCGGAGACGTCCACGTGGACCAGGCCGCGGTGCTCTCCGCCGGAGTCCTGCTCGCTGTTTCGGCGCAGAATCCCGACCGCGACGTTGCCGACGCCGATGTCGGCGACCTTGAGCTGCTGGTCGACCGAGCTGCCCATGCCCGCGAGAACCGTGAGGATGTCCTGCCGGCTGATGTCCATCGCGGCGTCCTGGGCGGACCCCGGCGCTGGGGCCGTCAGGGTGACCGCGCAGGCCAGGAGGGCGGCTCTCGTCCTCATGATGATTCCTCGGTCGGAGCTTCGATCGGGCGACGCCCGAAGGGAGGCACGCAGCGTACCGCCAGGCGCGCGGTCCAGCAAATCAGGTCCCGGCCGTGTCCCCGAACCGGGCTTGTGCGAGAGCGCACGAAGCAACGTATCATGGGGCCGCCCCGCCTCGACCCGTCCCGGCCTATGAACCCTCATCCTTCGGTCCCAGGGCCGACCTCGATCGCGCTTCTCGTCCTGGCCCTGGTCGCCCTGCCCCCCGGTGAGGCGGCCGGCCGCCAGGTCACGGACGAGGGCGGCGCGCCGATCGGGGGGGGCGACGGACCCTACGATCACGACCTCGCGCCGACCGCGACCGCGGCCCGCGCGAACGGTACGATCACGGTCGACGGGGTGCTCGACGAGCCTTCCTGGGCGTCCGCCTGGCCGATCACGGAGTTTCTCCAGGTCGAGCCCTTCGAGGGACAGCCCGTCAGCGAGCTCACCGAAGTGCGCGTGATCTACGGCGAGGACGGCCTGTACATCGGCGCCGCGCTCCACGACCGGGAGCCGGTGACGACGCGCCTCGCGCGACGCGACTCCGGGCTCGGGGATTCCGACGCCTTCACGGTCCTGCTCGACAGCTATCACGACCACGAGACCGCGTACCGCTTCTGGACGAACCCCTCCGGGGTGAAGGGCGACGCGATCATGGCGGGCGGCTCGGATCGCGGCCGCGGCGACTCGTCCTGGGACCCCGTGTGGGACGTCGCGACCGCCGTGACCGCCGACGGTTGGGTCGCCGAGATGAGGATCCCGTACAGCCAGCTCCGCTTCGACCGTGACGACGCCCAGGTCTGGGGCATCCAGGTCGAGCGCAGCATCCATCGCAACCAGGAGCGGGCGACCTTCCCCTTCACGCCCCGCCTTGAGCGCTCGGGGGTGTCCCGCTTCGCGCACCTCCACGGCATCACGGGCATCGAGCCGGGCCAACGCCTGGAGCTCCTTCCCTACGTCGTGGCGCGCGGCGAGTACCTGCAGCTCGACCCGCCCTCCGGCGCAGGCTTCGACAACCCGTACCGGAGCGGGTCGGACCACTTCGGCGGCGCGGGCGTCGACCTGAAGTACCGGATCAGCTCGAACGTCACGCTCGACGCGACGGTCAACCCCGACTTCGGCCAGGTCGAGCTCGATCCGTCGGTGATCAACCTGACGGCCTTCGAGACGCGCTTCGACGAGCGGCGCCCCTTCTTCGTGGAGGGCGCCAACGTCTTCCGCTTCGGCGAGGGCGGACCGATGGGCAGCGTCGGCCGCCCCCCGCAGATGTTCTACTCGCGGCGGATCGGGCGCTCCCCGACCGGCTCGGTCCCGTCCGACGCGGTCTTCTCCGAGGCGCCGACCTCCACGACGATCGCGGGCGCCGCGAAGGTCACGGGTCAGATCGGCGACGGCTGGTCTCTGGGCATCATGGAGGCCGTGACGACCGCGGAGCGGGGCGCGTACGTGGACGCGAGCGCAACGCCCGGAGAGATCGAGATCGAGCCGGCGACCAACAACTTCGTCGGCCGCGTCCGGCGCCAGTTCCGGGGGGGAGCCACGCGCCTCGGCGTCATCGGCACGGCGCTCAACCGGGACGTGTCCGGAGGTCCTCTCGACGGCCGGCTGCACGCCTCCGCGTACACGGGGGGCGTGGACTTCGCGCACGAGACGCTCGACCGCATGTGGATGTTCAGCGGCCTGATCTCGGGCAGCCGCGTGTCGGGCTCCGCCGAGGCGATCACCCGGACGCAGAGGTCCTCGGCACGCTACTTCCAGCGCCCCGACGCGGACCACGTCGAGCTCGACGAGCTCGCGACGTCGATGAGCGGGTTCTACGCCATGGGCTTCGTCGGCAAGCAGGCCGGCACCTTCACGATGCGCAACGGCGTGGCGTGGATCAGCCCGGGCTTCGATACGAACGACCTCGGCTTCCAGACGCTCTCCGACCGCTTCCTCTTCGACACCCACTACCAGTACAACGTCATCGAGCCCGGACGGGTCTTCCGCTCGTGGAACATCGGCATCAGCCCCGACGCCGTGTGGAACTTCGACGGTGACCGTGTCTTCGCCAACGTGAACGGGAACCTCAACGTCGAGCTCCTGAACTACTGGCGCTCCACCTTCCGCTTCGAGCTCCACGCCTGGAACGACGACGACCGGCTGACGCGGGGCGGTCCCATGGCGCGAGCGCCCGGCCGCACGCTCTTCCGCCTGAGCCTCGACTCCGACAGCCGCCGCGCCGCGGTGGCGAGGAGCTCCTACACGTGGAGCGAGGACGGCGCGGGCGGCTGGAGCCGAAACGCCTCGCTCGGCCTCGACGCGCGCCTGCGCGAGACGCTGCGGCTCAGCTTCAGCCCGTCGTACGCACGCGCGCGCTCGACCGCCCAGTACGTCCAGCGCGTCGCCGACCCCCTCGCCACGGGCACGTTCGGAAGCCGCTACGTGTTCGCCGACCTGCGCCGCACCACGGTGTCGGTCGAGACGCGCCTGGACATGACCTTCACGCCGGCCCTCTCGCTACAGCTCTACGTCGAGCCGTTCGTCTCGGTCGGGGACTTCGGGTCGCTCAAGGAGTTCCGGGCGCCCGGCACCTTCGACTTCCTCACCTACGGGTCCGACGTCGGCTCCGTGGCGCGCAACGCCGACGGCGACTTCGACGTGGACCCGGACGGGGCCGGGCCGGCCTCGCCCTTCGAGGTCCGGGACCGGGACTTCAGCTACCGGAGCCTGCTCGGCAACGCGGTGCTCCGCTGGGACTGGCGGCCCGGCTCGACGCTGTTCGTGGTGTGGCAGCAGCGCCGCATCAACTCGGTGACCGGACGCGGCCCGGGGGCCACCGCCGACTGGGTCGGCACGTTCGACTGGGGTCGCGACGCCGAGGACATGTTCGGCATCGCGCCCGACAACGTCCTGATGGTCAAGGTCAACTATTGGCTGAACCCGTAGGCTCGGGCCCTTGCGCGTCCATCGGGCAGAGCAGGAAGGACGAGGGGCGCCTCGGATGCTCGCCTTCGCGGGTGGCTCGGTCGGTGCCCCGAGCGAGGGTCACGCGGGTCGATCGGCAGCGGGACCGACGCCGGACCCGGCGGCGCGCAGCCCCTGCCTGCGAGCCGGGGGCGTTTCGCCATCGCCGATCACGAAGTATCGTGGTGCTCCGCGGTCGTCGCCGCGCGGGCGTTGCCACCGAAGGAGGACAGAGTTGCGAGCCCTGACGACTACACTGGCGCTCACAGTCTGGTCGGCGGTGATCGTGCCCCTGCCCGTCGATGCGCAGGACTGGACTCGGCGGGAGTTTCCGCTGGCGCCCCCCAACTCCAACGACAACTTCGTCGCACCGTACTTCGACGGCTTCTACCAGAACGAGGACGGCACCTACACGCTCTCGTTCGGCTTCATGAACCGGAACGACGCGGAGCTGATCGAGATCGCTCTCGGCCCGGACAACTTCATCGAGCCTGCCGAGTTCGACGGAGGCCAGCCGAGCACCTTCCCGGTCGTGCAGTATTCGGGCTTCGGAGGACCCCGCGAACGCGGGGCCTTCGGCGTGATCGTGCCCGCGGACTTCGAAGGCGACGTGTGGTGGACGCTCACCACGGACGGCTACACGACGCGTGTTCCGGGCAGGCTCGATTCGCCGGGCCGGATCATCCGGGGTGCCTACGAGCTGAGCACGACCCCGATGGCGGCGGGCTCCCTCCGCCCCTCCATACGCTTCACGGAGACCGGCCCGGGCGGGACCGGCATCGACGGAATCGAGCGCCCGGAGGCGATCGAGGCCTCCGTGGGGGAGCCGGTCGAGATCCGCTTCTGGGCCTTCGATCGGGGGGAGCGAGAGCTCGGACCCGTCAACATGACGCTGTGGAAGCATCAGGGGCCGGTCGGGGCGGTCGTCGCGTTCGAATCGCTGGTCGCGGCGCCTCCGGAGGCGGAGGCGGCAGGCCGCAGCGGCCGCGGCGGCCGCGGCGGTCGCGGGGCCCGCCCGCCC
>JBFFWJ010000357.1:0-4378 GCA_041570315.1 Longimicrobiales bacterium
CCGGCTTGAGCCACACGAGCGCCGTGGTGCCGAAGAGCGCGGGTGAGATCGTCGGCGCCTCGAGCGATGGGATGTTCAGGAGGCCACGGGCGTACGCGAAGTCCTCCGCCGTCAGGCGATCGATGACCTCGGGGCCGACGCGCAGCGTGGCGAGACCCTCGCGCACGTCCTGGTCGAGCGCCGTGATCTGACCCTGGAGGCCCGTCAAGTCGGTGAGGGCGCCTCGACCCGCGCTGATCAATCCAGGAAGCTGGACCGCCGTGAGCGGCGTGAGGCGGAAGCTCTCCATCCGCTGCGCCACGGCGGCCAGCGAGTCGATGCGGGGACGCGGATCGAGCGCCTCGAGCTGCCCGCGCCAGTCGCTCTGCAACGAGTCGGCGCGCGACACGAGCCCTCGGGCGTAGCGCACCGTTTCGAGGCTGTCGGCGTCGATGGCGTCCGTTCGGACGACGCCGCCGAGGCTCTCGAGACTGAGCGACGGAATCTCGACCTGATCCGCCCAGTCGTCGACCTGCCTCCACAGGGCTCCGGCCTCCGGGTCCGGGTTCTCGAGAGCCCCCGACGTCCGGCGCTCGGTGTCGAAGCGCACTCCGCTGACGATGAGCCTCTCGATGACGATCTTCCTCTCCAGCAACGGCTCGAGCATGAGGTCGGCGACGATCTCCTCGGCCTCGAAGAGGTTGCGCATCGGCGCGTCGGGGTTGGCGACCTCCAGCCCCTGCAGGCGCACGCTTCCCTCGGTGGGCCGGATGTCCGCGAGCCCGACGTCCACCCTCGCTCCGGTGAGCGAGGCGCCGGCTTCCTCCACGCCGCGCTCGACCAGCGTGTCGGCGTAGAGCCACCACAGAAGCGCCACGAGCACGACGAAGGCCGCGAAGACGCCCAATCCCGGGGGTCGCAGGATCCTCGCTGCGGGTCGCGGCATCAGACGTTCGGCCGAAAGAGGCGGTAGAGGTTGTAAGCCTTCGAGGCCCGCAGCGCTCGGAAGATCTCCGCGTCCTTGTAGCGCGCGTAGAGCGTGCTGCGGTAGCGGCCGACCGCCCAGCGCATGACCAGGAAGATCGGCACGGCCGAGACGATCCAGCCGACGAAGCTACCCACCACGATCGTGTTCGTCGGGTTGCCCAGGGCGATGACGGGCGTGTTGTAGAGGAAGATCCAGAGGCCGCGCAGGGCCGACGTGTCCGCGAGAAGGAGTTGGCCGAGCGCGTCGAAGAGCGGATCGAGGGTGAAGCCGACCGGGGTGAAGATCAGCCACCCGAGCGTCGCGCCCGGAACCGAGACCCGGAAGAAGAGAATGGCCCCGACGATCAGCAGGTTGTGCAGGTTGAGCAGAGGCGTCAGGCCCAGGCAGGCGCCCATCGCCATTCCGGCCGCCACCTGGCCCGGCGTGCCCTCGGAGTTCAGGGCCTTCACCAGGCTCTGGACGAGCTTCACGAGCCAGTACATGATCGAAATCTAGACGTGGCCCACGGGGCGCAATAGGCGAAGCGCGCCCCGTCAGCGCCTGGGGGCTGCGAAGGCGCGCTCCAGGTCGCGCCAGATCTCGCTGTCGGCGTACGCCACCGGGAAGAGCGCCACGCCCCCGAGGCCCCGCTGGCGCACGAACTCGTACTTGGCGCGCAGGCTCGTGGCATCGTCGAACCAGCCCTGTCTCCATCCGGACTCGTCGCGGAAGGCGTACCACGCGGACCCGCTGTCCGCATCGCGGCGCAGCCCATGGCGCATGGCCTGGGCGGGAGCACGTGGCAGCTCGGGCAGGACGGCCGCGGGAGGCGCCAGCGGGATCGCGACCGCGTGGCCGCGCGTACGCGCGCCGGGCTCGCCACCAACGACCGGCCACTCGTATCCGAAGAGCGGAACGGACATGACCATCTTGCGCGGAGGGATGCCCATGGCCTGGAAGCGGTCCACGACGGCGGTCCAGCTCAGCCGGCCCCAACCCCGCACGGCCGCCGGTGGGCCCGCGCTGTCGCTGGCGGCGGAGTGGTAGTCGTAGCCCTGCACGATCAGGAAGTCGGCAACCTCCGCGAGGGCGCGCTCGTTGTACACGTCGGCGTCATCGAAGGCGAGCGTGAAGACGGAGAGGGACAAGGCGGGGTCGATGTCGCGCAAGCGCGCCGCGAGCGCGGCGACGAACGCCGTGTAGCCATCGCGGACGTCCAGATCGACGGGCTCGAAGACCTCGAAGTCCAGGTGGAGCCCGGCGAGCCCCGGCGTGGTGACGAAAAGGTCCAGGAGGCCCGCCGTGAGCCGGTCGGTGGCGGCCGGATCCGCGAACAAGGCTCGGAAGGCCGCGGGATCGTGCATCGAGATCGTCGGCGTGACCTGCGCTCCCCCCTGCCGGGCGTCCTCGACCAGGGACCTCCATCGCTCGGGCCAGCCGTGGCGGTCCAGCAAGGTCCCGTCACCGGCGGCCTCGATCTCGAAGAAGATCAGCTCGTCCAGGACGCCGTCGGGGTAGGTCGTCCAGGCGTCGCCAGCCCAGTAGGGGTGGTATCCGGCGACGAAGTAGCGGTCCGAGGACGTCGGCGTGACGAAGGCTGAACGTCCCGCACCGCACGCGGTCAGCACGAGCACGAGGGCGAGCACGAGCAGCGCGGCGATCGGCCGTGGGCGTCCGGCCGAGGCTCGGCGAGGTGGCGACGCGTCGCCTGCGATCACGTCCCGGATGGGATCATCGCGGCGCCATCGCCGTCGTGCTTCCGGGAGCGCGGCCGAGGAGCGACAGGCGCGTCTCGGCCCCGGGCTCCAGCGCGCCGACCGGAATCCGGACACCCCAGTCGGTGGCCTGGAAGGCAACGGTGCGACCGCCGACCCATGGGGTGACCCCTTCGGATCCGCCGGGGAGCACGACGTCGAGCCAGAGCCCGTCGAGCCGAGCCGCCCCGGCGCGGATGACGATGTCGGGGAGCCCGGGCGCCGCGGATCCGTCCTCCGCGGGCGCCTCGCCGTCGAAGGCGATGCGTACCTGCGAGCGGGCGCGCCACCACTCGGCTACCCCCCCCGCTCGCGCCATCCACCAGTCACCGTCGGCGCGGGCGGCCTCGGCGACCGTGCGGAACACGTCGACCCGGGCGCTGTTGCGCATGATCTGCGTGTGGCCCGCGACCACGGCGAGGCCCCCGATCGCGTGGACCTTTTCCGCCCCGCGCACGAAGGCCTCGCCGAGGCCCTCGGCTCCCCGCACACGATCTTGCACGACGATGTTGTAGTCGTCCTTGAGCAGCTGGGGAAGGACGACGATCACGCCCTCGTCCGTGCGGTGGATCTCGGGGCTGGCCGAGCGCGCGTTCGTGCGGGACACCAGGTACATGCCCCCGGCCCGTCGCCACGCGCGCAGCGTGGTGGCGTCGAAGGCGTCCTCCGGTGGGCGCAGGCCCAGAGGCCCCGAGCCCGTCCAATCTTCGATGTGCGCCCAGCTCCGACGGAGTCTGAGGGTCTGGTCCTGGGCCGTGAGCCCGGCGAGCGGGATGTGACTCGCCGTCTGGCTTCCGAGCTCACCCGCCAGCGCGAGGGCCCGTGCCAGATCCTCGTCTTCGGCGACGATCTGCGTGACGGCGAAGAAGCTCCCGGGCAGACGCTCGCGCTCCAGAAGCTGCGCCACGCCCAGCGCGTTGCGGGGCTCGCTCTCGACGTCGAGGGTCAGGACCATGGCCGCCTGCGATCCTCCCGGCCAAGGGGAGGGAGAGGCCGACGCGATCCCGGCCGCCCACCGCACTCCGTTCGTGACCAACCGTCTCAGGTGCACCTCGTCGGCGGGTCCGGCGGCCTGCCCCACGCGAAGCCCGTACCAGGCGATCCGCCCACCCGCGGCCGTTCTGTCGGCGACGGCAGCCACGCCCGCCCTCGAGCCCTGCCCGTCCGGGGCCGGGTTCATCGCCCAGTCGGACCAGTAGACCCTGGCTCCCGGGAGCCGGAGCGCGACGGAGCGATCCGGACGGAGCTCGATTCGGGTCCCGGGGTCCACGCCCGGAGAGAGGGCGATCCCTCCGGGCACGGTCAGATAGAGCGCCTCCCTCGTGGGAAGCTCCACGGCGGCCTCCGCGCCGGTGAGCCGGGCCAGCGTCTGCCAGCCGAGCCAATCACATGCGCCGTCTCGGGCCCCGAGGGCCGAGTTGGAGACGAGGCTGCCGCCGCGCGCCACGTGCTCGAGGATGGCGGAGCGCTCGGGCGTGGACAGGCAGGGCGCCTCGGGGAGGACGAGGACCTCCGAGACGTCGACGTCGCGCAGCTCGTCTGCGGTGCCGACCTCCCGGATCCGGCCCCCGGCCTCGGTGAGGAGGTCCCGCCACCGGTCCAGCTCGCCCGCGTAGAAGCCCTCCCCGGGGAAGTAGTCCGCGTTGCGCCGGGAATCGAACAGCACGGCCGCGAAGCC
>JBFFWJ010000358.1:0-4340 GCA_041570315.1 Longimicrobiales bacterium
CTCTCCCGCCGCATCCTCCTCGCCCGCATCGACAGCCTCGCGCGGGCCAGCAGGAGCGAGCCCCTGTCCCCTCTTCCCGTGCTCCTGTTCGTCCTGCGGCTGCGCCGGGAGGCGCAGCGCGTGAGGCGCGCGCTGTGGACCGCCGGGCTGTCCGGAGGGACCCGTCGGTGAGGCACCAGGTCGCCGTGATCGCCGAGCCGTTCCTGGGCCTGGGCTTCCGCCTCGCCGGCCTGCGCCACGTGGTCGCCGAGTCGGAGACCGCGGCGGCCCGGCGCCTCGAGGAGATGCTGAGCGACCCGCGCTGGGGGGTCGTCCTCGTGCAGGAGAACCTCGTGCCCGAGGTCCCTCCCGCCCCGCGGTCGGGAGGCGGGTCCGGGCTGCCGATCGTCGTGCACGTGCCGGCTCCGGCCGCCCACCGTCCGCCCGGCGAGGCGGAGGCGTACGTCGCCGAGCTCCTCCGGCGGGCCGTCGGCTACCGGGTGAGGCTCCGATGACGGTGACCGCGAGGGCGACGGCCACGGGGCGCGTACAGCGGGTCAGCGGGTCGCTCGTCGAGGCGGCTCCCCTGCCCGGCGCGTCCCTCTACGAGCTCGTGCGCGTGGGGGACCGCGACCTCCTGGGCGAGGTGGTGCGCACTCGCGGCGAGGTGGCCACGCTGCAGGTGTACGAGGATACCCAGGGGCTGCGCGTCGGCGAGCCGGTGGAGTCGACCGGGCGGCCGCTGGTCGCCGAGCTGGGGCCCGGCCTGCTGGGCTCGGTGCTCGACGGGGTCGGACGCCCCCTCCGCGAGGTCGGCGCCTCCGGCGACATCTTCGTGCGCCCGGGGACGCGGGCCGCGACGCTGGACCCCGCGGCCGAGTGGCCCTTCGAGCCCACGCGCGCTCCCGGCGACGCGGTCGGCTGCGGCGACGTGCTCGGCTCGGTGGTCGAGCCAGGCGGGTTCGTCCACAGGATCCTGGTTCCGCCGGGCGTCGAGGGCACGCTCACCTCGATCGCCGCGGGACCGGCGACCGTGCACCAGGCCGTGGCGACGCTGGCCGGAGGAACGAAGCTCACGCTCGCCCACGTCTGGCCGGTTCGGCGGCCGCGCCCCTTCGCCGGGCGCCTGGCGGGCAATCGCCCCTTCGTGACCGGCCAGCGGGTCTTCGACTTCCTCTTTCCGGTGGCCGAGGGCGGGAGCGTCGCCCTGCCCGGCGGGTTCGGGACGGGCAAGACGGTGGTCGAGCAGTCGCTGGCGAAGCACGGCGACGCCGACGTGATGGTGTTCGTCGGCTGCGGGGAGCGTGGCAACGAGATCGCCGAGGTGCTCCACGAGTTCCCCGAGCTGGAGGACCCGCGTACCGGGCGATCGCTCATGGAGCGCACCGTGCTCGTGGTCAACACGTCGAACATGCCCGTCGCGGCGCGGGAAGCGTCGATCTACCTGGGCATGACGATCGGGGAATACTTCCGGGACATGGGATACCGGGTCGCGGTCATGGCCGACAGCGTGTCCCGCTGGGCCGAGGCGCTGCGCGAGCTCGGGGCGCGCCTCCAGGAGATGCCCGGCGAGGAGGGCTATCCCACCTATCTCGCGAACCGTCTCGGACGCCTGTGCGAGCGCGCGGGGCGCGTCCGAGCGGAGGGCGCCCCCGAGCGGCACGGGGTGCTCACCTTCATCGGCAGCGTGTCCCCGCCCGGCGGCGACCTCTCCGAGCCGGTCACGGAGGCGGCCCTTCGGGTCGCCGGCGCCATGTGGGCGCTCGATCCGGGGCTGGCGCACAAGCGGGTCTTCCCCGCCGTCGACCTGGAGCTGTCGTACACGCTCTTCGCCCGGGAGGTCGAGGAGTGGATGAGCGAGTCGGCCGGCGCGGACTGGCTCGCGCTGCGCGGAAGGGTCCTCGACCTCCTGCAGCGCGAGCGCGAGCTGGAGGACATCGCATCGCTGCTGGGACGCGACGCGCTTCAGGACCGCGAGCGCTTCGTGCTCGACGCCGCGTCGCTCCTCCGCGAGGTCGTGCTCCAGCAGAACGCCTTCGATGCCGCCGACGCCTTCTCCCCGGTAGCCAAGACGCACGAGCTGGCGCGCCTGGCCTACCACGTCTACCTCGCCGGAGCGCGAGCGCTGCGTCGCGGCCTCCCGCTCGAGGCCGTGCCCGTGCCGGCGCTGCGCAAGGCGCTCCTGCGCGTCCGTCGGGCTCCCGCGGGGGAGTGGGAGGAGCTCGCGCGCGCGGCCGCCGCCGAGATCGAGGCGATCGGGGGGCAGCCCGAACCGGGGGAGGCGCCGGCATGACCGGGCCGGTCCTGCGGCTGCACGGCGCGGACGGGGCGACCGGGCCGCTGCTGTTCATCCGGGGAGGCCCCGGGATCGGGCTCGGCGAGCGGGTGGTCGTGGAGCTGCCCGACGCGCCACCGTGGACCGGCCAGGTGGTCGAGGTGTCCGACCGCACGGCCGTCGTGCAGGTGCTCGAGGACACGGTCGGCCTGGCCGCCGGGCGGGCCACGGTGACCCTGACCGGGGAGGTGGCGCGCGCCGCGGTCGGCCCCGAGCTGCTCGGCCGCGTCCTCGGCGGCGGCGGTCGCGCGCTCGACGGGCTCGCGGATCCGGTGGGCGAGGCCCTCCTCCCGCTCTCGGGCGCACCCCTCAACCCGACCCGACGGCTTCCGCCCTCGGACTTCATCGAGACCGGGATCTCCGCCGTGGACGGCCTCAACACGCTGGTGCGCGGCCAGAAGCTGCCCGTATTCTCCGGCCCGGGCCTGCCCGGGATGGAGCTCGCCGCGCGCCTCGCCACCTGGTCCCGGGCGCCTCGGGGCGAGCCCTTCGCGATCGTCTTCGTGGGCCTCGGCGTGACCGACCGCGAGGCGCGCCGCTTCCTTCGGGCGATGGACGAGGCCGGGGCCGGCGCTCAGAGCGTGGTGTACCTCAACCAGGCGAGCGACCCGACGATCGAGCGCCTCCTGGCCCCCCGCATCGCGCTCTCCCAGGCCGAGCACCTCGCCTTCGAGCACGGGCTGCACGTGCTCGTCGTGCTCGCCGACGTCCTGCACTACTGCGACGCGCTCCGGGAGGTCGCCGCCGCCCGCGAGGAGATCCCCGGGCGGCGCGGGTACCCCGGATACATGTACACCGACCTCGCGTCGCTCTTCGAGCGTGCGGGGATCGCCGAGGGCCGGGAGGGATCGGTGACGCAGATCCCGATCCTGACCATGCCGGACGACGACATCACGCACCCGATCCCCGATCTGACCGGCTACATCACGGAGGGCCAGATCGTCCTGGGGCGCGAGCTCCACCGGCGCGGAATCTGGCCCCCGATCGACGTGCTGCCGTCGCTCTCCCGGCTGATGAACGCGGGCATCGGCGAGGGTCGGACGAGAACCGAGCACCGCGAGTGGGCCAACCAGCTCTACGCCCTCTACGCGCACGGCCGGGACGCCCGCCTGACGGCCGCCATCGTCGGCGAGGCCAGCCTGAGCCGCGCCGACCGTGAGGCGATCACCTTCGCCGGCCGCTTCGAGGACGAGCTCGTCGGCCAGGGCGACGTGCGCCGGTCGCTCGAGGAGACCGCCGCGATCGGGTGGGCGCTCATGGAGTCGTTCCCCCGCGACGAGCTCACGCGCATCTCCGACGCGAGCTGGGCGGGACGCCCGAGCGCCCGGCTTCGGGGGTCGGGGGCGCGCGAAGCGGCCACCGCGGCGGAGCCGGCCCGGTGAGGGGCGCCCTCGAGCAGCGGGCCACCCGTCTGGGCCTGCTGCGCTCCCGGCGGCGCTTGGAGCGCGTGCGGGAAGGCGCGGCCCTGCTGCGGCGCAAGCGGGAGGCGCTGGTCCGTGAGCTGCTCCGCCACGCGCGACCGGCGGTGGACGAGCGCGAGCGCATCGCGGAGGCCGCGGCCGTGGCGTACCCCGCCCTCGTGGACGCGCTCGCCGCCGAAGGCGCGGCCGGCGTCGAGGCCTCCGCGGAGCCGCTGCGGGAGGTGCGCCTGAAGATGACCTCGACCCGGGTGTGGGGTGTCACGGTCGGCGCCGTCGCCGAGGCTCCCGCGCTCGAGCGGACCCTCGAGGCGCGCGGCTCCGCGCCGCCGACCACGAATCCGGAGACGGTCGAAGCCGCGGACGCCTTCGAGACGCTCGCCGAGCTCCTCCTGGAGGCGGCCCCCCGGGAGATGCTGATCCGCAGGCTCGGTGCCGAGGTCGCCCGCACCTCCCGGCAAGTCCGCGCGCTCGAGCATCACGTCGAGCCGGCCCTCGAGGCCACGATCGCGCGCACGACCGGCGTCCTCGATGAACGGGAGCGGGAAGAGCACGTCCGGCTCCGTCACTTCCTGAGGCGGCGCGACGCTCGACGGTGAGGGCCGCGA
>JBFFWJ010000359.1:0-4339 GCA_041570315.1 Longimicrobiales bacterium
CCCCCGCGCCCCCCGCGGCCAGATCGCTCTGGGCGCGCTCTTCGTCATGCTCATCCTGATCTCGGTGATCATCGTCGGAACCGGCGCCGGCATGCTCATCCCGGAGAGCGAGCTCGGTGACGGCGCGTTCCCGTACCTGGTCAAGCACGTGATCGCCGATTGGGCGAGCCTGCCCATCCTCCTCGCGATCACCGCCGCGATCCACTCGACCACCGACGGGCTCCTGCACATCGTCGGGTTGTACTTCTCCGTCGACGTCTACGAGGCGCTCAGCGGGGAGTCGGACGGCGACGCGCTTCTGCGCGTCAGCCGTCGCGCGACGCTCGTGTTCGGGTCCGTGGTCACGCTGCTCGCCGCGTACGTGGCCGCGCATCCCGTCCCGCTCATCAGCTTGGTCGGGGCGATCGCGTGGGGCGGCATGGCGTCGGCGCTCTTCGCCCCGCTCTTCTTCGGGCTGTTCTGGACCCGGGCCACGCGGGCCGCGGCGCTCGTGAGCGCCGCAGGCGGGCTCGCTGCCGCGGTCGCGGCCTTCACGCTGCGGCGGCTGGAGCTGATCACGCTCCACGAGATCTATCCGGGCGTGATCGTTTCCATCCTGCTGATGATCGGTGTCTCGCTGGCGACCCCCCGGGCTTCGGCGCCGACGCTGGAGAGGTTCTTTCCGGCGTGAGCCGATGCGGGCCCCGGGAGCGGCCTACTCGCGCAGCACCGTGGCGGGATGAAGTCGGCCGAGACGAGCGGCCGGAACGAAGCTCGCGACCGCGGTGAGACCGCCGATGGCGGACAACAGGAGGAGGAAGGTGACCGGATCGGAGGTGGAGACGCCCCAGACCAGGCTCCCGAGAACCCGTCCTGCGGCCGCCGCCAGCACGCCCCCGAGGACCAGTCCCGCTGCCGCGAGCCGCATCCCGGACAGGCCGGCGTGGAGGACGGCCCGGCCCGGGGACACGCCCAGGGCCATGCGCACGCCCATCTCGCGCCGCCGCCGCACCGCTTCCTGGGCGACGATGCCGTACAGGCCCACGGCGGCCAGGAGAAGCGCGAAGCCTGCCACCACCAGGAGGAAGACGGCCTGGAAGCGCGGGCCGGCGAACGCCTCGGCCATCACCTCCTCGAGGGACACCGAGCGCGCGATGGGGAGCTCGCGGTCCCAGCTCTCGAACACGCCGGCGATGCTTCCCTGGAGCCCTGGAGACGCTCCCGGGGCGCGGATGACCCAGCTCGGCGAGAACCACACGTGGATCTGTCGGAGGAAGGCTCCGGCGACCTGCGAGACGGGCACGTACGCCGTCGGCGCGGTCCAGACCGGCGCGCTCGAGCCCCAGCCCGCGCCTCCCTGAAGGACGTCGGCGACGACGCCGACGATCTCGACCTCGCCGGCGCCGGTCTGGAGGTCGATCCGCATGCCGGGCGCCCGGCGACCGTCGAAGTAGGCATCGACGAAGGCCTGGTTCACCACGGCCACCGGGGCCGCATCGGAGCGGTCGGCCTCGGTGAGGCTCCGGCCGTCGCGCACCGGGACGTCGAGCGTCTCGAAGAAGCCGGGGGTCACGTACACGAGGTTGGTGACACGCGGGGATCCGGCGCCGTCGTCCCCTCCGACGCGGAACGGCATGTTCAAGGGCCGCTCGTACGGAAGGCTCAACGCCACCGCGGCGTGGCTCACGTCGGGAAGGTCGCGCAGATCCTGGACGGTGCCGTCGAAGAGGCTCGAGGCCGCCTCGGCGTCGGCGTAGCGCGCGTCGTCGAGGGACAGCTGCACGGTGGTCACGCCACGGGGATCGAACCCGGGCTCGAGGGTGGCGAGGTGTCCGTAGCTGCGGGCGAGGAGCACGGCTCCGAACAGGAGGACGGTCACGACGGCCACCTGCCCCACGAGGAGGGCCCTGCGCACGGTCCGCCCGGTGCCACCGACAATGCCGCGCGTGCCGCTCACGAGGAGTCGGAGGGCGTCGGTCCGGCGGAGCTGGGGTACGGGCACGATACCGAAGACGAAGGTGGCCAGGAACGTGAGCCCGAAGGCGACGGCGAAGGCCCGTCCGTCGAGGGCCATCGCCTCCGTGGCGCCGAGGTTCGCCCGGAAGAGGAGCTCGAGGCCGCCGAGGGTCAGCGTCGCGACGCCCAGGCCGAGGGCCCCGCCGAGAAGACCGAGCAGGGCGTTCTCGGCGAGCAGCTGGCGGACCAGCGCGCCCGTGCCGCCACCGAGGGCCCGGCGGGTCGACATCTCCGTCTCGCGGGCGACGGCCCGGGATACCTGGACACCGGCCAGGTTGGCACAACCCACCAGGATCAACAGGCCGACCGCGCCGAGGAGCACGAGCAGCGGCAGGCGCAGCCCCGCCGAGAGCGCGTCTTCGAGGGGGATCAGGCCGAAGCGCCGCGCCACGCCGCCGGCGCCTCCGGGAGGCGGCTCGATCGCCGCGAAGCGAGCCCGCGCCTCCTCCCACGTCATTCCTTCGGGGAGCCGGACCAGGGCGTTGTAGTTCGTCCCGCTCCCTTCGCCGGCGGTGGAGGCGCGCAGGGGCGTCCACACGTCCGCCGCCTGGTCGGAACGGAAGCCCTTCGGCATGACGCCCACGACCGTGTGCAGCTCCCCCTTCAGACGGACCGCCCGCCCCAGGATCGCGGCATCGGCGCCGAAGCTCTCGGTCCACAGCCCGTGGCTCAGAACCGCGACCGGGGAGCCGTTCGGCACGTCCTCGGCCGCCGTGAACTCACGGCCCATGAACGGGGCGACGCCCAGCGTGGCGAAGAAGCCGGCGCTGACCCGCTGCTGCAGGACGAACCGCGCGCTCTCGTGGGTCGAGAGGTTCACGCCCTTCACCCATCCGGAGTACACGGCCGTCTCGAAGCCGTCGGCTTCGTCACGAATCCGAATCCAGGTGGCTCCGTCCACGCCCACCTGCCCCTCGAGCGCCCCGCGCTCCGCGTCGTGGAGGCCGGCGAGGGCCAGGCGGTCCGCGTCGGGGTACGGGAGCGGACGCCACAGCATCGAGTCCACGGCGCTGAAGACGGCGGTGCCGAACCCGATGCAGAGAGCCAGGGTCAGGACGAACGCCCCCGTGAGGACGGGGCTGCGGGCCATGGCGCGGAGCGCGAACCGGACGTTGCGGGCGGTCTCGTCGAGCCAGGCCGAGTCGGGGGCGCCCCGGGATCGTGCGCGCACCGGCTCGGCAGCCCCGAAGCGGCGGCGCGCGTTCGGCCGTCCGGCCCCGGGTGGCATTCCCTTCGGCATGAGATCCTCCGTTACGGGACATTGCCCCACACATGGAGAGACGAGGAGCGTCCTCCCCCGGTTTCGCCTGGAGCGCCTCGCGACGGGCCGTGGCTTCCGCCGCGGCCGACCTCCTAGCGGCGCGGGCGCCGCTCATCGATCGGCTCGGCCGTGCGCGGGCCACGCGCGCCTGCCTCTGTCGCGCTTCGCCGAGCCGCACGACATTGCGCGTCGCCTCCGCGCCGTGATCGGCGTCAGCCGTCGAATCGTCGGTCTCCGGCCACGGGGTCGTCTTCGGATCAGCCCGCTCAGAGAAGAGAGAAGAAAGATGGCGCAGCGTACCCGGTGGGCTCTCGGCGCAGCCGCAATCCTCGTCGGCCTCCTTCCCTCGTCCGCACGGGGCCAGTCGTCCGTCGCGATCGAGTTCGACTCCCTCCACTTCCGCTCGATCGGTCCGGCGACCATGTCCGGCCGCATCTCCGACCTCGCGGTCTACGAGGCGAACCCGGCCGTCTACTACGTCGCGACCGCGCACGGGGGCGTGTGGAAGACCACGAGCGGCGGCGCGACGTGGACGCCGCTCTTCCAGGATCAGGGCCTGATCGCGATCGGCGACGTCACGATCTCGCAGATCGATCCCGACCTCGTGTGGGTCGGCGCGGGGGAGTCGAACAACCGGCAGACCACGTCCTGGGGCGGGGGCGTCTACAAGTCCACCGACGGCGGCGAGACCTTCGAGCACATGGGCCTGCCGGAGTCCCGGCACGTCAACCGCATCGACATCGACCCGCGAGACAACGACGTGGTCCTCGTGGCCTCCACCGGCCCGCTCTTCGGGCCGGGCGGGGACCGGGGGATCTACAAGACGACGAACGGCGGCGGGAGCTGGACGCGCGTGCTGGCCGTCGACGACGACACCGGGGCGAACGCCCTCGTGCGCTCGTCCACGAACCTCAACACGCTGTACGCGTCGACCTATCAACGGCGCCGCAACGCGTGCTGCATGAACGGAGGCGGCCCCGGCAGCGCGCTCTGGAAGTCGACCGACGGAGGGGACACGTGGACCCGGCTCTCGGGCAACGGCCTCCCGGAAGGGCCGCTCGGCCGCATCGCGATCGACGTCTA
>JBFFWJ010000360.1:0-4333 GCA_041570315.1 Longimicrobiales bacterium
GAGCCGCTCAGCGTCAGTCCCGCGAGCGCCGCGAACGGCGCCCCCTCGGCCAGGAGCTCGACGCCCACCCTGCGCGTCCGATCGAGGTTGGTGAAGAAGCCGCGGGTGGGCGTCTCCAGGTCGACGACGTTGAAGATGTCGTCGTGGACCTCCGTCCAGTATCCGACCAGCTCGCCGCGGAGGCGCGAGCGACCCCACCGGATGCCGGCCTGCCACGTGTCCGCGGTGACCGGCCGCAGCGGCGGGTCGGGGCCGAGCTCGAAGGGCAGCTGACAGGGGTCTTCGGGATCCGCGCAGCTCACCTCCAGGATGACCGGGGCGCGAAAGCCCCTGCCGTAGCCCGCGAAGCCGCCGAGTCCGGCTCCGAGATCTCCGCTGATCCCGACTCCGCCGGAGAGCTGCCGGAAGGTGTTTTCGCCGCTGTCGGACGGATCGAGCAGATCGGTGACGGGAAGCGACGTCCAGTCGAAGCGCAGCGAGGCATGGATCCCGAAGGCCGGCCCGGGCGCCCACCACACCTCGGCGAAGCCGGCCAGGTTGTCCTCGTCCGTGCGGAGCCGCTCCGTGGTGCCGGGGGCGACGTCGGGAAAGGCCGCGTTGGGGAGCTCGCGGATGTCGATGTCGACGCGATTCCTTACCGCCTCGGCGCCGGCGAGGACCAGAAGCCCGTCTGCGGGCGTGTAGGAGAGCTGCGCGGTCGAGCCGAAGGAGGCGATGTCCGTGAGCCCCAGGGCGTCGGGCTCCGTGACGTTGTCGTTCGACTGGCGGAAGTCGACGACGCGCGCGTACGTCGTCGACTGCAGGCTCCAGACGTCGGACAGCTGGCGCTCGACGTGGCCGTTGACGAAGTGCATCCTCGAGCGGAAGGCATCTCCGCCACCCCCGGTGAACTGAAGGCGTCGACGGTCGGACGGGACCGGTGCGAGGCCGGCCGGCAGGGGCGCCCCCGCGATCCAGGACTCGGGAAGCGGGCCCGGCCCCTCGAGGGAATCGGACTCCAGCGTGTACGAGAGCCACGCATCGGTGCGAGTGCCGCGCCAGCCGAGCTTGCCGAAGAGGGAGATCTCCCGGGACGCTTCGACGTCGCGCCACCCGTCGGAGCGCGCGTAGGACGCGACGGCCAGCGCGTCGTACCGGCCACGCCGCCCCCCGCTGCGCACGAAGCCGGCCATCGAGCCGAAGGACCCACCCTCCGCTTCGATCTCGAGCGAGCCGTCCCCCCCGCGGCGCGTGACCAGGTGCAGGGCTCCGGCCAGGGCGTTCTTTCCGAACGCCCCCACCGGACCCCGCAGGAGGTCGAGGCGCTCGAGGGCGGCTTCCGGTACCAGCGACAGGTGCACCTGCGACGCATCGGCCTCGTTGACCCGCACGCCGTCTACGAAGACGCTGACGCTCTGGGGCAGCCCGACGACCGGGCTCACGGTGAAGCCGCGCACGCGGATGTCCGGCTGCCCGCCGCTGCCCGTCTGGTTTCCCAGGGTGACGCCGGGGAGGGCCCCGAGCGCGGACGCCACGGGCCCGTCTCCCTCCGGGTCGAACCGTACCGTCTGGACGGGGAAGGGCGTCCGGGTGGCGGGAACCGCGCCCACGCGCAGGCGCCCGATCGGAACCGTGAGCTCGGGGAGGGCGACCACCGAATCGGGTGGCGTCGGGGGGTCCGGCTCCTGGCCTCGCACCGCGGGCGTCACCATGGCCATGGCCATGGACAGGAGCACGAGCCGGCGTCCGAAGTGGCGAGTCACCGGTGTCGGCAGGATCGACGCTTGCTCCGTGTCGTGATTTCGCGTTCCGCGGCGACAGACCGGACCGGGGACCGGTCCTCCCCGAGCGAGCGCGGGGCCGGCCCCGCGTTCCGGCGGGGGATCCGGAAGGATAGAGGAAGCGGACCGCACGCGCACCCTCGCTCGACGACGTGCCGCGTGTCCCGTCTCCGCGACCCGGCAGGGCTCGGGGGCCCGCCGCGCCATGCCCCACCTTCCTCATCCACCCGCTCGACGCAGCTCGGGCAGCGCCTTCGGGGTGTCGCCTCCGATCCGGGACCGTGGCGCGCGCGACGAGGCGCGCCGGCCTTGTGCAGACGAGGCGCGCCGGCCTTGTGCAGAGGTTCCTCAGGTGAAGTCGAGGTTCGCGGTGATGCGCGTCCCGTCGGCGGTGAAAGCGCGCAGGTAGGCGCCGATGCGCTCCCTCGCCACGCCGAGGTCGTGGTTGTCGATCGTGAGGTTGAGCAGGTCGATGTACCAGGGCGCCTTGACCGGGGCGCGCACGTAGGCGTCGACGATCTCGGCGGCGATGGGCAGCGTGGTCTCCTTGGAGTCGTCGTGGACGTCGCGGTCGTCCGCCCGACGCAGCTTCTCCATCTCCTCGCCGTGCAGCCGCTCGAAGAGCTCGAGCGTGAAGGTGTCCCCGGCCTGCACGCCGGTCTCGGCGTCGTCTTCGGTCAGGCGCGCCCTCTTGTGCACCCACTCCCACAGGATGCTCAGGCGGATCTCGCCCGTCGCCGCGTCCTCCATCAGGTAGAGGATGTCGGGGTTGCCGAAGAAGTCCGCCGGCTTGAGCGCCGCCGCCTGCATGCCCTGGCCGAGCGCGTTGCCGTACTGCAGCCCGACGCTGAGCAGGTTGCGGGCACCGCGGACCGTCCTCGGCGCGGGGTCGAGAACGAAGAGGTCGCGAGCGTCCTGGTCCGTGTAGGTCAGCGGCGGGAACGGACGGCCGAGCTGGTTGTCGTCGCCGGCCTCCTCCCAGACCGGGCGCACGATGTGCACCATCTTCCAGTGGGCGACCCACTTGCCGCTCGCCCCCTCTCGTTGCTCGCGCGCCCCTCCGGCGAGGGCCCGCTGCATGCCGTCCCGCACCCCCTTCGCTGAGCCGACGGGGATGTTCGGCTCCATCCCTCCCTGCCACAGCGCGCATCGGCCGTTGCGGTCGGGCGTGTTCACCGCCCGCCGCACGCGGTCCTCGTAGACCCGCATGTAGCCGTAGGTCATCCCGATCGACTCGATGTTCGGGTTGACGAAGCCCTCGTCCCACGCCATCGCGTCGGAGACCGAGTTGATGTAGTCCCAGCGCCCGGTGTTGAAGCCCACGAAGCGCGCCGCGAGCGCGGCCCTGATCTCCATCAGCTGAAACGACGCCTCGACCTGCTCGACGAGCACGTAGACCTTGACCGTGCCGTCCTCGAGCCCGAGCCGCGCCTCGAGCGCGCCCAGGATCTCGTTCCACAGGGCCGCCTCCTCCGCGGTCTGGATCTTCGGCAGGTAGAGGACGACCGAGCGACCGGCGTCCAGAAGCGAGCGGTGGTTGTGGGTGACGTAGAGGGACGCGTCGACGATCGACGCCGAGAAGCCGGTGCCGTCGGCGTTGCGGACGTGCCGGTCATCGAGGTGCATCCCGCGCGGCCGGAAGATCACGGTCGTGAAGTCGAGCTGGTCCCGGGCGTCGGTGACGATGGCGCGGCCGAAGAAATTCCCCGACCACGCGTTCATCTCGCGGGCGACGTTCTCGGCGACGCCGAGGAACACGTCGTCTCGGGACAGCGCCAGCCGGAGGTTGCGCTGGTTGTCGAGGGACATGGTGCTCGTCTGTCCGAGCGCGTCTTCGCCGTCGAACATCCATCCGTCGGCGCCGCTCAGGAGAGCGTAGGCGACGTTTCGGATCGAGCGCTCCAGCGTCGCATTCGGCTTGGCGGCCGGCCCCGTCCCCTGGATCCACTGGCGTCGGAGGTCGGGCGGGATCTCGCTGCCGTCGAACTCGCCGGCGCGGGCGTCGCGCACGCGGACGGAGGTGCGCTCGATCGTCGCGTCCGGGTCGAGGAAGCCCATCGGCTGGCGGTTCCTGAAGCGGGCGGAGCGTCGGGCGATGCGAGCTCCCATGAGCTGCTTGCGCTCGCCGTCGAGGCCGGCGAGCGCCTCGATCACCGCCAGCGCCTCCGGCGTGTACACGTCGGAGTAGGCGGCGTCGAGACCGGTGCGCAGCTGCAGGGTCCGTGAGGTGCGAGACCCGGGGGGACCGGCCAGGCGAGGCTCCTCGGCGCGCGGGATCGGGCAGGGCGCGGCCAACTTCCCACGGGCGCGCGAGGGCGCGCAAGCGGCTTCGCGGAGCGATGCAGCCGCGTCGGCATCGGGACCGCCCGCGCGGGGCCTGGACGCCGGTGCCGCCGTTGCGTCGAGCCCGACCGCGGGAGACGTTGCGGGCCCGCCCGAGGAAGGCCCCGCTCGGGGCTCGCCGTCGCTCCGGAGGTCTCCACCATGTCGCCGATCGCACGCCTTCTCTCCGTCGTGGGCGTCGTGGCGTCGGTGGGCTGCTCCGCCGGTGAGCCGGCGGCCGAGGCGGCCGC
>JBFFWJ010000361.1:0-4328 GCA_041570315.1 Longimicrobiales bacterium
CGCTCGCGGTCATGAACGCCGGCGCCGGCAGGGGGAGAGATGCATCGAGTCGCTCGAGCGGGGCCCGATCTCGCGCGCACGCTGGCAGTGCTGCTGACGCTCGTGCTGGCGGCCTGTGGGTCGAACCCGGTGATCGTGGAAGACGAGCCTCCGTTCGATCCGCCTCCGTCCGATCCGCCCCCGTCCGATCCGCCGCCTGCGGCCTCGGTAGCCATCGCAGTCGATCTCACGGACACCCGCCAGTCGATCGACGGCTTCGGGGCTACGACGATCCCGCTCATCTACGGGGCCAACGACTACCTCGGCGGCATGCGGCCCGCTACGATCAACGCCGCGTATGGCCAGGTCGGGCTGACGCTCGGCCACCTCCATGCCGGGATGCTGGAGACCGAGCAGGGCTCGGCGAACACGTACGACGCACGGCGCAACGACAACGGCGACCCCTTTTCGATCGAGCCGACCGGCTTCGACTTCCAGGGCTCGGACGCGATCCGGAACGGTGTGATCCTGCCGGCCCGGGCGTTCGGCTTCCAGGATCTGACCCTGGGGCCGCTCCTCCAGCTCGACCGACGCCAGGACTGGCTCATCGCGGTGCGCGAGCAAAGCTACCAGCGGTACCTGGACGAATCGGCGGAGCACGTGTTGGGACTGGTTCAGGGGTGGCAGGCACGGTACGGCGAGGTGCCGAGGCTGCTGACGCTGTTCAACGAGCCCACGAGCGGCAATACCGAGCTCCGCAGCGGCTCCGTCCAGGAGGTGGTGGATCTGGTGCGCACGGTGGGTCAGAGACTGTCCGCCGCGGGCTTCACCCAGACCCGGTTCCTGGTGCCGAACGAGGAGACGCCCGCCCGCAACTTGCAGGTGGCGCGCGCCATCCTCGAGGACCCGGCGGCCCGGCCCTACGTGGGCGCGATCGGGTTTCACCCGTATCCGTACGGCTCCGCCTACGCGAGCGTTCGGCGGATCCTCGAGACCTCCGGAGCCGGGAATCCGGATCCGGGGGCGGTCGCGGAGATGCGGGCCCTGCGGGACCTGGGCGCTCAGTACGGAGTCCCGGTCTGGATGACCGAGGTGACCGAGGGGCCGGCGCGCAACAGCTATCCGTGGGGGTCGATGGAGGAGGTGCTCGCCAGGGCGATCCACATCCACGACACCTTCGAGTACGCGAACGGGTCGGCGTTCTTCGCGATGAACGCGCTCTGGGATTCGCGGTCGCACGAAGAGCACTTCAGTGGCCGAGGGGTTCCGTTTCTGTCCGAGACCAGCAGCGTCGTCCTCATCGATCTCGGCGGCGTCGGTCCGATGATCTCTTCGATCGGATATGCCATCGGCCACCATGCCCGGTGGGTGGCCCGGGGAGCGACCCGAGTGGGAGCCACCAGCGGCGACTCGAGGGTCCTGGTGTCGGCCTTCCGCTCGCCGGACGGGGCCTCGCTCGCGGTGGTCGTGGTGAACAGCACGACGCGGGAGCAGACGCTGGGCATCACGGTGTCCGGCGGCTCTCTCTCCGGCGGCATCGCGGGGGAGACGACCTTCGGGAGCGAGCGGTGGGCGGCGATCACGGGCGGGAGCCGAAGTGGCAACGTCATCACCCAATCGGTGGCGGCCTCCAGCGTGACGACGGTGTCCGTGCCCGTGGGCTGAGCCCGACCCGGCAGCCACATCGGGACGTGGCCGTCCTGGAAGCGATCCCCTCGGACCGGAGTATGGCTGCGGGCTGGCGCGAACGCGCGCCCCTTGTGCGGTGACGATCCCCATCGCCTTCGTGGAAGGAGTGACCGGGACTCGCCGACCCCGTCTCTGAGCGTCCGCTCCCTCGTCCCCGGCATTCCGAGCGCGCATGTCCGCTGTCCCCCCCCGGCCAGGCCAGCCCGACGCTCTCGAGCGCATAGCCTCCATCGACGCCGTGCGGGGGCTCGTGCTGCTCGTGCTCATCGTCCACTTCAACGCGATCTGGACACCGCCCACGAACCTGGCGGAGCGAGCGTACCTCTTCGTGCTGCAGACGGGGATGCTCAGCATGGAGCCCTTCTTCGTGATGTCAGGATTCCTGATCACGGGGATCCTGCTGAAGTCGAAGGGCTCGCAGCATTTCCTGGGCGTGTTCTACGCGCGCAGGGCGCTGCGCATCCTGCCGCTCTACTTCGCCTTCATCGCACTCTGGTTCTTCCTCGTTCCTCGGCTCGGCGTCGCGGACGAGTACTCGGTGATCGGCACCGCGCGCACGCGCGCCTTCTATTGGCTCCACGCCTCCAACGTGCTCTGGGCGATCCGAGGCTCCGCCCCGGACTCCATCGATCACTTCTGGTCGCTGGCCGTCGAGGAGCAGTACTACCTCGTCTGGCCGATCGTGGTGTTGCTGTGCGATACCCGGAGGCTCAAGGCGGTATGCTGGGGAATGATCCTCGCCGCGCCGGTGGTGCGCACGTTCGTCGTGCTGACGCTCTCGAATGCAGCGGCGTACACGATGGTGTTCGGGCGGATGGACAGCCTGGCCCTGGGGGGGCTGCTCGCGGTGGCAGCGCGCACGCCCGAGGGTCTGCGGCCGATGGTGCCCTTGGCGCGAGTGGGAGCGGTTGCCTGCGGGGCCGCCGGCTGCGGCATCGCGCTCTACACCGGGCAGATCGGCCCGTACGTGACGCTGTTCAACACGGTCGGACTCACCGTGTCCGCCTTCCTCGCGGCGTCGATCACGATCCTGATGCTCACCGGGAGCACGGGGAGCGTGGGACATTGGATCGTGACCCGCTCTCCGCTCCCGTTCGTGGGCCGCTACTGCTACGGCATCTACGTCCTCCACAAGCCGGTGAGGACGCTGGCCGAGCACTTCGGCTTCACGTACGAGGCCGTGCAGCGTGTCGTGCCGGGGGTCCTCCTGCCGCAGCTCCTGTGGACCGCATCCCTGACCCTCGTGAGCATCGCCCTGGCCTGGATCGCGTGGCACGCCTTGGAGAAGCAGTTCCTCAAGCTGCGGCGCTTCCTGCCGCGAGCGGGAGTGGGACGATCCGCGCTCGATGCGCGCGCCTCCGGGAATCCGGCAGGGGCAGCTCTCCCCGCGCCGGCTGACAGTCGGCAGGGGCGGCGCCACCCGCCGCGGCGGGACGTGGTCGCTCCCGATCGCCGTTGATCCCGTGCGAGTCGCGTACTTTGGATGCGGAGCGGGCGTAAGGGCCCGGCCGGCTCCGGGCGTCCTGCCGGACCAACGGGCAAGCCGGCCCCAGCGCTCCGGGAGCCTCAGCCCTCCCGGTAGATCGCCACGCGCGGCTCGCCCTCCGCGCCGATCCATCCCCGGTACATCCCCGGGGTGCTGAAGCAGAGCTCGACGTGTCCCGAGTCGTCGATCGCGACCAGCCCCCCGGAGCGGGGCACCTGCGCGTGCAGCGTTTCGAATACGACTCCACGGACCGCCTCGCCGAGGGTGGCGCCGCCGTGCGTCATGCGGGCGTGGACGTCGAAGGCTGCTGCGTTGCGGATGAAGTACTCGCCCCAGCCGGTGCACGAGACCGCACACCGCGCCGACGCGTACGTGCCCGCTCCGATGATCGGCGAGTCGCCGACCCGGCCCCACGTCTTGTTCGCCATCCCGCCCGTGGAGGTCGCAGCGGCGAGCCGCCCGGCCCCGTCGCGCGCGACGGCCCCGACCGTGCCCGCCGCATCCTCGCCGAGACCGTTCGGCCGCGTCGCGCCCCGCCGGGCGGCCCGCTCCCTGGCGCGCTCCAGGTCCGCCCAGCGGCGCTCGGTGCGGAAGAAGGCCGGGTCGGTCGCCTCGATCCCGTGGGCGCGCGCGAAGGCTTCGGCTCCCTCGCCGACGAGCATCACGTGCTCGGACCTCTCCATCACCAGCCGGGCCAGCCCGATGGGCGAGCGCACGTCGGTGACGCCGGCCACGGCGCCCGCGCCCAGCGTGGATCCGTCCATGATCGAGGCGTCCATCGTGATCACGCCCCGCTCGTCGAAGTTCGAGCCGCGCCCGGCGTTGAAGAGCGGCGAGTCCTCCATGACCTGTACGGCCGCGACCGCGGCGTCGACGGCGCCGCCACCTGCGGCCAGGACCGTGTGGCCCGCGAGCAGCGACTCGCGCAGGGCTGCCCGGTAGGCGGCGGCGAGCTCCGGCGTCATCTCGGACTCGGGCAGCGTCCCGACGCCGCCGTGGATGGCCAGGCCGCGGGAAACGTGTGGGGTGGGCATGGGCTGGACGATCCGCTCTCGGGAAGGGGACGTGATCTCTCGCGGGAGAGTACGCAGGGTGAGGCCCGGCTTCCACATCGCGGGCGGGACGGGCGCCGGCTGCCGCCCCCCCGGGCCGCGCCGGCCCACGGCCGTGGCGA
>JBFFWJ010000362.1:0-4318 GCA_041570315.1 Longimicrobiales bacterium
CGCCCCCTCGAAGTCCGAGGCGCGGTCGAAGAGGAGGTTGAAGGCGATGGACGGCGGCCGGGGCTCGAGCGTCGCGCCGTGGAATCGGTCCGCCACCTCCCGCCACCAGGGACCGGCGCAGTTCACGATCACCGGAGCGCCGAACTCGAGGACGCGCCCCGAGACCGCGTCCCGCCCGACCACCCCGCGCACCCTCCCGCCGTCCTGGAGGAGCTCGACCGCCTCGACGTAGTTCAGAGCCGTCGCCCCGAGGCCCGCGGCCCAACGGAGCGTCTCCATCAGGAGCCGCTGGGGGTGATGGGTCACGCCGTCGTACCAGATCGCCCCCGACCGCAGGCCGCGGGGATCGGCCGAGGGCAGGAGGCGCAGCGTTTCCTCGGCGCTCGCCAGGCGCCCGCGGGGCAGCGACCGATCCGGTCGCACCCCTCGGTTCCGGTACCAGGACAGGGCGTCGTTGAGGCGGAGCGCGGCCCCCATCACGGAGGCTCGCCGCAGGCCGTCCCCGTACAGGGGCATGACGACCCGAAGCGGCTCCACGAGGTCGGGGAACGTGGAGAGGAACCAACGCCGCTCCGACGTCGAAGCCCTGTGTCGTCGCAGATCCAGGCTCTGCAGGTACCTGAGCCCGCCGTGGAGGATGCCGAGCCAGGAGCCGCTCGTATGCCCTCCGAAGTCGTCGCGCTCGAGGAGGAGAGGCTCGAGGCCCCGTCGGGCGGCCTCCAGCGCCACCATCGAGCCGTAGATGCCCCCGCCCACGACGATGAGGTCGTAGGCCGCGGTCGAGGCCGCCGCGGGGTTCCGATCGATCATCGCCCCCAACGACGCTTCCAGTCCTGGAACACCATGAGCGACCACAGGAGGTGGCTGTGGTTGTGCGTACCGGCCAGGTGCTCGTCGACCAGGCCCTGGACGGCGCCCGGCTCGAAGATGCCCCCTTCTGCCAGCCCCGCGCCATCCAGGAGATCCATCATCAACGGCTCGAGCGAGGTCGTCAGCCAGTTCTTGATGGGGATGCTGAAGCCCTCCTTGGGGCGGTAGACGCACTCCGCCGGGACCTTGGTCGCCGCGAGCCTCTTCAGGAGGACCTTCGTCCTGCCCCGCCGCAGCTTCAGCCGGTCGGGGACCCGAAAGGCGAGCTCGACGAGCTCGTGATCCAGAAGGGGCACGCGAGCCTCGAGCGAGCAGGCCATCGACATGCGGTCGACCTTCACGAGGCAGTTGTCCGACAGGTAGCTCTTCAGGTCGACGTAGAGGAGCTGATCGACCCGGGACCGCGACCGGCAGCGCTCGAAGAGCTCCAGGACGTGTCGACCCGTCGGCACCTTCATTCCCTCCTGCGCCGAGGGGGTGAAGAGGCGCCCGAACAGCTCGTCGTGCGCGAAGAGTCGCCACCGCGCGTGGCCGAGCCCCGGGTCGTGATGAAAGCCCTCGACGAAGCGGCGAGCCTTGTTGACGAGTCCCTTCTTGGCCGGGCGCGGCCGCAGAGCGCCGATGCCGGGCTCGATGACCCTCGAGCGGAGCAGCGCGGGCACCCGCCCGTAGCGCCGGGCGATCGACTCCGCCTGGTAGGTGTCGTATCCGCCGAAGAGCTCGTCCCCGCCGTCTCCGGAGAGCGCCACGGTGACGCCCCTCCGGGCCAGCCTCGAGACGAGGTAGGTCGGAAAGATGGAGAAGTCGCCGATGGGGTCGTCCATGAAGTGCATCAGCCGATCGAAGAGGCCGGCCACGTCGGGCCTGATCACCTCCGTGACGTGCTCCACACCCAGGTGACGGGCCGCCTTCTCCGACCAGCGCAGCTCGTTGTAGCTCGGATCGTCGAACCCGATGCTGAACGTCGTGGCCTCGCCCATGGCGGCCACGACGAGGGAGCTGTCCACTCCTCCGGACAGGAACGCCCCGAGCGGCACGTCGCTCACCAGCTGGGCCCGAACCGCCCGGGCCAGGGCCTCTTCGACCCTGTCCTCCCACTCCGCGTCGGAGAGCGCGCCGTCACGATCTCCACCCCCCGGCGGCACGGGCTCGGGGACGTCCCAGTACGAGCGGGTCGAGATCGACGCGGTATCGAGGTCGATCTCCATGAGCTGACCGGGCTCGAGCTTGCGGATCCCGGCGAACAGCGTCGCGGGGGCCGGCACGTACTCCCAGGCCAGGAACTGACGCAGCGCGTCGAGGTCCAGATCCCTGCCGACCAGCCCCGACGCCAGAATCGCCTTGATCTCGGAGCCGAAGACCACGTGCCCCGGCGTGATCGCGACATAAAGGGGCTTGATGCCCAGCCGGTCCCGCGCCAGGACGACCTTCCGACCCCGGCGGTCGTGGAGCGCGATGGCGAACATGCCGTTGACGGGAGCCAGGAAGTCGGTGCCGCGATCCTCCCAGAGGTGGGCGAGGACTTCTCCGTCCGAGCCGGTGCGCAGCGCGTGCCCGCGACCGCGCAGCGCTCGCTGGATCTCACGGTAGTTGTAGATCTCGCCGTTGAAGACGAGCTCCACGGACCCGTCCTCGTTGGACAGGGGCTGATTCCCGCCCTCGAGATCGATGATCGCGAGGCGCCGCGCGCCGAGGCCGACCCCGCCGCCGTGGGAGATGCCCTCCGCGTCCGGGCCCCTGTGGACGATGGTGTCGCACATCGCACGGAGGGTCTCGACGGGGGGCGGCTCCGCCCCGCGCAGGCACACGAAGCCCGCGATCCCGCACATCAGCGCAGCAGGTCGAGGAGGTGGCGCATCTTTTGGACGTAGGCCGCCTTGGAGTACTCGGTCTCGTAGAGGGACCGGGCGCCCTCGACCACGCGTCGCCGCTCGTCCTGGTCGGTGAGCCCACGCAGGATGGCGCGCGCGAAGGCCTCCGGCTCCGGGGGCGCCAGGAAGCTGACCTCCTCGCTGAGCACCTGGGTGTGGGACGGGACCCGAGTCGCGACCAACGGGATCCCCGAAGCGAGCTGCTCGTAGATCTTCAGCGGCGTGTTGGTTCCCCGGGTGCGCGGAGAGACCAGCACGTCGGCGGGCCCCAGGAGGCTCCGAGCCACCGCCTGCGGCACCCGCCCCGTGAAGCGGCAGCTCTCGGCGACACCGAGCCGCTCGGCCAGGTCCCGGTACGCCCCGACCTGGGCATCCGTCCCTCCGATCAGGAGCAGCAGCACCCGCGGATCGTGCTCCAGAACCCTGGCGTGCGCCTCGATCAGCAGGTCGATCCCCTGGTACTCCTCGAACGTCCCGGCATAGCCAACGATCGGCCGATCCTCGGGCAACGCCGGCTGCTCCCCGTCACCCGCCGGAGAATCCGGACGTGCGAGCCGGACCTCCTCGAAGATCGAGTTCTCGATGAGCACGTGCCGCTCCGGCCTGGAGAGATGCGACACCGCATACGAGGCGAGCGCCGGAGAGATCGTGATCACGGCGTCCGACGCCTCAAGGGCGCGCAGCTCGAGCCACTCGAACGTCGAGATCAGCAAACGGGACTCGGTGAAGCCGAAGTTCGTGAGCTGCTGCGGGAGGCTCGAGTGCATGTCGTAGACGAGCTTGAAGCGGAAGAGCGGCTTGAGCAGCATGCAGAAGAACACGGCCTCCTCGTGCGCGTGGACGAGGTCGTACCTCCTGCGGAGGAGCAGGCCGATCGTCCACCAGATCATGAAGACGTCCAGGAACGCCTTCGCGAAGGAGGGCCCGATCCTGACCGGCTCGAGCGGGCGGAAGCGCGGAATGCGGATGATCCGCACGCCGGGGATGTCGACGTCCTGCCCCTCCCCGTAGGTCAGGAAGTCGATGTCGAGTCCCAGCTCGGCTGCCACCTTGGTGCGGTGGTATACGCTGAACGGCGTGCCGCGAGGGGAGAAGAACGGCTGCGGGGCCACGACCAACGCCCTCATCACGACCCCGACCGGATCCGCTTTCGCCACTGCATGGCGAGCTGCACGCGCGCGAAGCGGCCCCACGCCTGCGGGCGGTCGTGCCGGGGGGGGCTCTCACGAAGGCCCTCGAGCGCTCGCTTGGTCCACGCCGCGGGCCGATTCGGGTCCACGGGTCCCGCGAGCGCGAAGCAGGAAGCTCCCGCACGGCGGTCCTCACCCGCGAGCGGAAGCGGGTCGCTGCCGGTGATCACAGGCAGCCCCTCGCGCTCGCCTCGCCGCAACAGCGTCGGGTAGGGCGCGGCCGGTGGGCGATGGCCGGTGTCGGCCAGGAGGAAGTCCCGAGGTCGCCGCTCTCCGAGGATGCCGGCGACGAGGCGGCCCCTGCCAAGGAGCCACTTGCCGAACCCCCACGGGAGCACCGGGACGCCGCCCAGCTCGAGCGTTCGGGCGATCGTCTCCGAAACCGTC
>JBFFWJ010000363.1:0-4306 GCA_041570315.1 Longimicrobiales bacterium
CTTCAGGCCCCTCAGGACCTCGATGGCGCTCCGGAGGGCCATCCGGTTGTTCGTCGTGTCGGGCTCGGAGATCCAGTAGTCGCGGCGCTCCCAGGCGCCGCCCCGCCACATCTCGACCAGACCGGCCGCGCCACCCGGGTTCGAGCGCGCGCGGAACTGGTTGCCGAGGCACGACTCGTCGGCGTGGACGTAGACGGTATCCAAGGGGCGTGGGGTCACGGGTGGCGGTGGACGCGTCGGCCCGGAAGTGACGAGGCACCTGCGGGCCGCCGACAGGGTGCAACGTAATCGAGTCCCGGTGGCGCTGGGAGTCTCGAGGATCCCGGGTTGACCGGGTTCCCGCCCCCGGTAGCTTTCCTCGGGTTCGACCCTCTTCTCGAGACAGGGAGCGCCTAGTGGGCCGCACCGCGTACCTCCTGCTGGAGGACGGGCGCCGCTTCGACGGCGACCTGTTGGGCGCTTCTCGCCTCGCGTTCGGCGAGGTGGTCTTCAACACGTGCATGACGGGCTATCAGGAGGTCCTCACCGACCCCTCCTACACCGGCCAGCTCGTCACCATGACGTACCCGCTCATCGGCAACTACGGCGTGAACCCCGAGGACCGCGAGTCTCCGACGCCGCGGGTGGCCGGCTTCATCGTCAGGGAGGCCGCGCGGGTACACTCGAATTGGCGCGCGGAGGCGGGGCTCGACGACTACCTGCGGGAGCACGGGATCACCGGAATCGCGGACGTGGACACTCGGGCCCTGACGCGCCACATCCGCTCGGAGGGGGCCATGCGGGGCGCCATCGCCCCCGGCGATCTGGATCAGGAAGAGGTAATGCGGCAGGTGCTTGCCCAGCCCCGCATGGAGGGGCTCGACCTCGCCTGCGGCGTCTCGACCGAGGAGCCCTACGAGGTGGCGGCCGTGGGCCCGGAGCGCTTTCACGTCCTGACCTACGACTTCGGCGTCAAGGCACACTCGCCCAAGCTCCTCGCCGAGCGCGGCTGCCGCGTCACGGTCATCCCGGCCGAGGCCTCCGTGGACGAGATCCTGGCGAACCCCCCGGACGGCCTCTTCGTGTCGAACGGGCCGGGCGACCCGGCGGCGGTCGAGGCCGCCGAGCGCGCGATTCTCGGGCTCGCCGAAGCCGGCGTGCCGGTCTTCGGCATCTGCCTGGGACATCAGCTCATCAGCAGGGCCTTCGGAGCGAGCACGTACAAGCTCCCCTTCGGCCATCACGGGGGGAATCACCCGGTCAAGAACCTCGATCGCGGCAGCGTCGAGATCACCTCGCAGAACCACGGCTTCGCGGTGCAGGGGGGAGAGGGAGACGAGATCCCGGGAGCCCCGGGGCTGCGCCTGACCCACTCGAACCTCTACGACGGCACCGTTGAGGGGGTCGAGCACCGGGAGCTTCCCGTCCTGTCGGTCCAGTACCATCCGGAGGCCGCGCCGGGGCCCCACGACAGCCGCTATCTGTTCGACCGCTTCATCGCGTTGATGGAGGAGCGCACGGGGTCGTAGCCGACCCGTGGCACGAGCGTCGCAAGTGCCTCTGCCGCAACGACTCCGGCCAACCTTGCGGCCTTCGCATGGCCTCGTTACCGTCCCTGCCCGTTCCATCCGTGTGTCCGTTCGACGTCCCTCTGGAGGGAGAATGACGAAGGCAGACCTGGTCGAGCAGGTGGCCGAAGCGATCGGCCCCGGGATCACCAAGAAGGACTGCGCGCTCGTCGTCGACGGCTTTCTCAACGCCGTCAAGCTCGCTCTCGCCAAGGGGGAGAACATCGAGATCCGCGGATTCGGCACCTTCAAGGTGCGCAAGCGCAAGACGCGGATGGCTCGGAACCCTCGCACCGGGGACCCCGTGGAGGTCCCGTCCCGCTCCGTTCCGGTGTTCAAGCCCTCCAAGCATCTCAGGATCCGGGTCGAGCGCCTCGACGACCGTCGCTTGTGAACCGTCCGCGTCGCCGCTGCGGCTCTCGCGTTTAACGATCGGGCCCCCTCGACCGTCTAGACCTCGGTGAGGGACGACGGTCGGTCGGTCGCCGATGTGCCCGACGCGGAGCTGGTCGCCCAGGGCCGGTCGGGTGTCGAGTCCGCCCTGAGCGAGTTGGTGAAGCGCCACCACGGGTCCGCGTACCGCCTGGCGTTGTCCCTGGTCCAACGAGAGGACGTGGCCCAGGATGTGGTTCAGGACGCCTTCCTGAAGGCATTCCGGGCCCTCGGAGGGTTTCGTGGTGATGCTTCGTTCCGCACGTGGCTGCTCAAGATCACGGCCAACGAGGCCCGCGGCGCTCTGCGGAAGCGCGCCAGAGCGAGGGAGACGGCGCTCGAGGATGCGGGTGCCGTCCGGGCCGACGCAAAGGACCCGGCCGAGGAGACGATGGTCTCCCAGGAGTCCGCGAGAGCGAGACGGCTGCTGGAGACGCTGCCGGACAAGCAGAGGTTGTCGGTGTCGCTTCGAATCGACGAGGGGCTCAGCTTTCGAGAGGTGGGAGAGATCATCGGGTCGAGCGAGGGCGCGGCCCGGGTGAACTACTTCCACGGAATCCGCCGGTTGAGGGAGCTGATGGACGAGGGAATCGATGAATGAGTGATCGAACGTGTGGAGCGCTGCGCGAGCAGGTTCCGGATCTGGCCGCCGGGCGCCTTGCGGCGGAGGAGGCCTCGAGCCTGTCGCGGCACGTCGCCCTGTGCGAGGCGTGCCGGGAGGAGCTGGCCCTCGCCCGCCTCCTGCTCGACGGCCGTGCGGAGGCACCGGCGGGGCTCGAGCGCCGGGTGCTGGAAGCCGTGCGCCGGGATCGGCCGGGCGTGGGGCGCCCGTGGTGGGCCCTTTCGGCGGCCGCCGTCGCGGCGCTCGCCCTCGGCATCGGGATCGTCTCCGAGCCGGCGGGCGAGGTCGAGGTGCCAGGGTACGCCTACGAGGTCGAAGAGGGCACGTTCTGGTCGAGCGAGGACGGACTCATCGCGGGCGCCCCGACGTTCGAGGGCCTGAGCGACGAGGCGCTGGCGCAGCTCCTGGCGGAGCTCACCGCCGGAGGACCCGGGGGGGCCGTATGAGACCGGCGAGCGCTGCGGGGCGCCCCGCGCTCTGGCTGCTCCTCGGGCTCGCGCTGGCGAGCGTGGTGGCCGCCGGGCCGCTGGAAGCCCAGCGCGGACGGCGTGGTGGAGAGCAGGACCGAGAGCAGCTCGAGCGTCGCATCCGGGCGCAGATGGGCCGGATGATGCGAGAGCGCCTCGGCCTCACCGAGCAGGAGGCCACGGACTTGGCCGCGGTCGTCCAGAGCTTCGACGAGCGCCGGCGGGACCTCCTTCGCGCCGAGCAGGCGACGAGGCGGCGCGTGGAGGCGCTCCTGCTCGAGGGAGGCGGAGACGGCGCAGAGGCGCTCGACCTCCTGAACCGGATGGCCGAGCTGCGAGCCGAGGAGGCCGGGCT
The DNA here is from genome assembly GCA_041570315.1 of Longimicrobiales bacterium. Classification (GTDB taxonomy): domain Bacteria; phylum Gemmatimonadota; class Gemmatimonadetes; order Longimicrobiales; family Gaopeijiaceae; genus JBFFWJ01. Next base: position 3,424 of record JBFFWJ010000363.1, read on the forward strand.
GTTCGCGGAGGAGCAGGAGGCGCTGCTCGGTGTGCTCACGCCGGTGCAGGTGCTCGAGTTGCACGCCCTGCGCGAGCAGATCGGGCGCCGGATCCGCGCGCTCCGCGGTGGCCGTCGGGACCAGGGGCCCGGCCGGCGCCGAGGCGGTCCGTAGGGAGCGCGCTTCCGCGGGCAGGGGAGGGGTCCCTTCCTCGGGGATCGGAGCCGGAACGTTGACGCGCCGCCCGGGGTCCCTCAATCTCCTAGCCCGACCTCGAAACCGTGTGAGCGATGCCCGTCTCCGTACAGACCCTGTTCTTCGCCGCCTACCGCGATCTCCTGGGCACCCCCGGTATCGCCGTCGAGCTGGAGGAGGGCTCGACCGTAGGGGACCTCGTGCGCGAGCTGCGCGGGCGCGGCGCTCCCTTCGACGGGCTCCCCACGGAGCCCGCGGTGGCGGTGAACCGGACGTACGCCGACCTGAGCGAGCCCCTCGGGTCCGGGGACGAGGTCGCCTTCATCCCTCCGGTCGCGGGCGGCTGAGCATGCCGTACTGCGCGATCGTCTCCGAGCCCATCGGGCCGGACCACGTTCTGGCTCGGGTCGGCTCGGACGAGGACGGGGCCGTGCTCCTCTTCCTCGGCGTGGTACGCGATCACGCGGAGGGCCGGGCTGTTCGGGGCATGCGCTACGACGCCTACGAGGAGATGGCGCGGGCCGTGCTGGGCGAGATCGCCGGCGAGGCCGCGGCGCGGCTGGGTACGGATCGCGTGGCGGTCGTGCACCGGACCGGCGACCTCGCCATCGGGGAGGTATCGGTCGCGATCGCGGTGTCGAGTCCCCACCGGGCGGAGGCGTACGACGCTTCGCGATTCGTGATCGAGGAGATCAAGAAGCGCCTCCC
>JBFFWJ010000364.1:0-4296 GCA_041570315.1 Longimicrobiales bacterium
CCGACTTCGTGCGCGACCACCCGGCGCTGCGCGGCGTCGACGTGGGCCGCACCGGGCAGCAGGCCCGCGGCGCGACGATCGTGACCCGCACCCTGCTGTTCGCGACGAGTGGGGATCCGGTGCTCCGCGCCCACGACAAGGGCACGGGAGAGATCGTCGCCGAGATCCCTCTGCCCGCGCGGCCGACCGGGGTGCCGATGACGTACCTGGCCGATGGAGCCCAGTACGTGGTGGTGGCGGTGGCGGGTCCCGGCCACCCGGGAGAGCTGGTCGCGCTGCGCCTGCCCTGAGCGGGCCTTTAGGGCCCGAGCCCGTTCAGCGAAGCCGGCGGTACTGGACGAGCGTCTCGCCGGGCACCTCGGCGCCGTAGACGTTGCCCGCGCGGTCGGCGGCGGCGAACTCGGCGTCGCTCGGGATGAAGGCCGTGACCGCCCCGGTCACGGCGCTGCCGATCCGGATCCCGCGCACCCAGCCCTCCGGGCGCCGCTCCGCGTACCACGTGGGCAGCGCGGCCGTCTGGGTGTCCGTCACGTACAGGACGTCGCCGTCGTCGATGTAGAGGTCGCTGGGTGGGCCGAAGTGCGTCCACTGCTCGAGGAAGGTGCCGGCCCGGTCGAAGATCTGGATGCGGACGTTGCGCCGGTCGGCGACGAAGATGCGGCCCCTCGAGTCCATCGCGATCGCGTGCGCGTCCGAGAGCTCGCCCGCGGCGGGTCCGGGGCCGCTCGTGCCCCAGCTCCGCACGAAGGCGCCCTCCGCCGAGAAGTGCATGACGCGGTTGTTCCCGCCCTCGCCGTGCCCGTCCAGCACGTAGATGTCGCCCTCCGGGGCGACCAGGACGTCGGAGGGACCGTGAAAGCGGTCGCGGTCCGACGGCCCGCCGACTTCGCCCGCGCGGCCCAGGCGCAGCAGGACCTCGCCGCTCGGGCTCAGCTTCAGCACCTGTTGCCCCATGCGGCGGGCGGACGCCTCCTCGGCGCGCGCTCCGGTCGGGCCGTCGGTCACCCAGACGTTGCCGCCGGGGTCGACGTAGAAGCCGTGCGGCCACGCGAAGAGCCCCGCGCCGAAGCTCGTCACGAGGTTGCCCTCGAGGTCGAACCGGAAGACCGGATCCAGGTCGGAGTCGAGGCAGGAGTTGGCGCCGCAGCGGTCGAGGACCCAGAGGTGCTCCCCGTCGGGATCCGGGAAGACGCCGGTCACGGCGCCCCAGGCGCGGCCGTCGGGAAGCCGGGCCCAGCCCTCGACCGGCCGGTAGGCTCCGTCGGCCTGTGCCGCGAGCGCGACGGGGACGGAGAGCGGGGCCAGCGCGCCGAGCAGCAGGAGCAGCGCGACCCGGGGCGGCTGCACGGTCATCGCCCGGGCAGCCGGAAGACGTACAGCGCGTTGTGGCCCTCCGGGCTCACGAGCTCGGGCGTGAGGAAGTCGCCGATCCGCCAGGGGCTGCCCCCGCCGCGGCCGGTCGGAATCCCGAAGTACTGCACGCCGTCGATCTCGAAGGTCACCGGGAAGCCCTCGACGGTGCTGGCCAGACGGGTCTCCCAGAGCGGCTCGCCGCTCTCGACGTCGTAGGCGCGCACGTACCGGTCGAAGTCGCCGACGAAGGCCAGCCCACCGGCCGTCGTGAGGACCCCGGTCATGAAGGGCGCCTTCTGCTCCACGCTCCAGATCTCCTCGAGCGTGGAGACGTCGTACGCCGCGAGCTTGCCGAAGCGCCCCTCCTTGCCCGGCATCGGCTTCCACATCCGGGTCGCGCCGGTCCCCCCGCGGCCCGCCTCGAGAGCGATCTCCTGGCCGACGATCTCCATGCAGCTCTGGCTGAGCGGCGCGACGAGGAGGCGGCGGGCGGGGTCGTAGGCGGTCGCCGGCCAGTTGTGGCCTCCGGCGGTCGACGGACACACCGACAGCCAGTCGCCGACCCGCGCGTTGCGGATGTCCTCCCGGTAGCGCACGGCGCCGGTCTCGGAGTCGACGTGCTCGAAGACGTTCTGGTGCACGGTCTCGCGGAGCCCGAGGAAGGAGCCGTCACGGCGATCGAGCTTCCACAGGATTCCGTTCTTGCCGATCGAGAGGTGCAGGGGCGTGCCGTCCACGTCGACGAGCACCTGCTCGAAGGCCTCGTCCATGTCCAGCGTCTCTCCGGGCACGTGCTGGCGGTACCAGACGATGCGGCCGTCGTCGACGTCGAGCGCGAGCGTGGAGTTGGCGTAGAGGGTGGAGTCGGCCGTCGTCAGAGAGCGGCTCGCCGCGACCCACGGCTTGGCTTGGGCGGTCCCGAAGTAGACCAGCCCGAGATCGGGATCCCAGCTTCCGGGAATCCACACGTCCGCGCCTCCTCGCAGCTCCCACGGGAGGTCCCCCCAGGTGTCGCCTCCCGGCTGCCCGGGCCGGGCCACCGTGTGGGTCCTCCAGAGCTCCGCTCCGGTCCGCGCGTCGTGGGCCGTGATGAAGCAGCTCTCCTCGGTCAGGCGCGTGCAGCCGGTGATGCCGGTGATCACGCGGTCCCCCGCCACGATCGGTCCGGAGGTGTAGCCGAAGCCCTCGTCCCGGTCCGCGACGCGGGTTTCCCAGCGCACGATCCCGGTGCGCGCGTCCAGCGCGACCAGGTGTGCGTCGATCGTGGCCACGAAGAGGAGATCCTCCCACAGCGCCAGGCTGCGCAGGTGGCCGCGCCCCAGGCTCGTCCCCTCGGGAAACCTTCGCCGGTACTCCCAGAGCAGCGTGCCGTCCCGTCCGTCGACCGCCTGGACGACGTTGGCCTGGTTCGGGAGGAAGATCACCCCGTTGCGCACGAGGAAGGACGGCTGGCTCGTGCCGGGCTCCATGCCCCAGACCCACGCGAGCTGCAGTTCGCGCACGTTGGCGCGCGTGATCCCCGCCAGGGGGCTGTGCCCCTGGGCGCCGGGCGTGCCACGCCAGTGCAGCCAATCCGCGGGCGGCGGGTCGACGAGTTCGGAGACGGACACGGCCGCGTACCGTGCGGCCTCGTGATACGTGCGCGTGATCGAGGTCGGGGTCTCGGTGATCCCGGCGACCTCGCGTCGCGTGCTCACCGCCTCGGGCGAGGGTCCGGTTCCGGCGAGGCCGGGACGAGGAGGTCTCGTCGCCCCGTCGGCCGCGCCCGTCCGCGCCAGGCCGGGTTCCCCCGCCAGCGCCGTGCCGGGCGACGAGACGAGGAGCGGAGCGTCGCCCGCGGCGACGCCGTTGCGGTCGAGGAGGTACGCGGTGAGCATCGCCGCCTGGTCGGCGCTCAGGGTCCCCGCGTCCTCGGGGGGCATCGTCTCGAGGATGAGCGAGACGAGGTCGCCGGCCGGCTGCCCGCGCCACCCCGCCCGGAAGCTCGGACCTGCGAGCTCGGGAGCCTCGAAGGATCCGCCGAGCGACGTCAGGTGGCAGTCGGCGCAGAGGTCCCCGTAGAGCTCGGCTCCGCGCTCGACCTGCGAGCGCGTGAAGCTGGCCTGGCCGGCGGACGCCGCCTGGGCGGTCGCGTGGGTCGCGGCTGGCCCGAGCGCGACCGCCGCGACGAGCGCAGCCACCGCCGCCGGCACGGCCATCGCGGCCGGCGCGGAGGCCGGGCCGGCGAGGGTCGTCCGCGCCATGCCGCCGCGCGTGCGAACCGTCGGGCTCGCCACCCCCCTAACGGCCGCCTCCACCCTGGTCCTGGTCGGAGATCAGCCGCGCCTGGCGCTCGGCCACCAAGCGATCGAACTCCCCCTGCTCGAGCTCGGTGATGCCGACCCACATGTGCGACATCTCGTCCACGCCCCTGCGGCCGAACACGACCCACTGCTCGGGGTCGGGATTGAGCGGGTTGTCCGCGCTGTTGTCGAACACCGAGGTGAACAGGAGCACGGTGCCCCTGGGCAGGAGCGGCTTGGCGTCCGGAGCGAACTGGTAGGCGATCTGCCAGATGTGCTTGTAGTCGGACACCTTGCCGAGCACCTCGCGGCGGCCATCGGGATAGATGGCCTCCATCGACATCTCCTTGCCGCGCATGTGGAGGTGCGGCCGGAAGCTGTTGATGAGCGTCGGCTGATCGAGGACGTGGGCGCCCTGGAGGACCTGCTGGCCGTGCGGCGGAATGAGGATGTCGCCGCCGCGGGGCATTCCGCCCATGCGATCCGCGCGCATGAGGACCTCGCCCCGGGTCTCGAGGCGCGGCCGCTCGCCCTCGGGGTAGAACCAGAGGCCGACCTCGACGACGTCCCCGGGCACGTCGATGCCGACGGGGAAGTAGTGGAGGTTCCACTCGATGTCGGCCTCCCCGGCGGGGAAGGCCATGCCGACACCCTCGGGGAA
>JBFFWJ010000365.1:0-4280 GCA_041570315.1 Longimicrobiales bacterium
CTTCGGCCGCAAGGACCCGGGCGCCCACGTCATGGACGAGGCCGCCGGCTACTACCGGGCCACGTGCTTCCTGCTTGAGGTGGATCTGGTCGGGCTGCTCGTGGCGCTCCTGGCCACCGCCCTGGGCCTCGTGCCCGCCGTGGGGCTGGGGTGGGTGCTGGCCAGGCTCGACTTCCCGGGCAAGGCGCTGCTGTCCACGTTGGTCCTGGTGCCGCTGGTGATCCCGCCGGTCGTCACCGGGTTCCTCCTCCTGAGCGCGCTGGGCACGCAGAGTCCGCTGGGACGGCTGCTCGAGTCCCTCGGACTGCCCGTTCCGTTCACGCTCCTCGGCGCGACGGTCGCCGCCTTCGTCGTCGGCTTCCCGCTCTACGTGATCTCCGTCCGGGGCGCCTTCGAGGCGGTGGACCCCCTGTACGAGGAGCTGTCCGAGACGCTCGGGATTCCGCCCCGCCGAACCTTCCTGCGGGTGTCGTTGCCGCTGGCGCTGCCAGGCATCGCCGCGGGCGCGGTCCTCGCCTTCGCCCGGGCCCTCGGGGAGTTCGGCGCCACGATCGTCCTGGCGGGCAACGTGGAGGGAAGCACGCGCACGATCGCGCTGGCGGTCTACACGCTTCTGGAATCACCCGCGGGGAGAGAAGCGACCTGGGTGCTGGTGGGCGCGAGCGTGGCGCTTTCCCTGCTCGCGCTCCTCGGGTACGAGACGCTGTCGCGTCGACAGAAGCAGCGCCTGGAGGACCACCATGCGCGCTGAGCGCTTCCTCGGCTGGAGCCTGTCGGTCGAGGTGCCGCTCGGGGCGCGCTCCCTGGCCGTCGAGCTCGCGACGACCAGCTCCACCGTCGCCATCGTCGGGCCCTCGGGAGCCGGCAAGAGCACGCTCCTGAGGGTGCTCGCCGGACTGGAGCGCAGGGTGCGCGGCCGGGTGGAAGTGAGTGGGGAGGTCTGGCTGGACACGGGCACCGGCGCCGAGCTCGCACCCTGGGAGCGCGGGGTCGGCTGGGTTCCCCAGGAGATCTCGCTCTTTCCCCATCTGTCCGTCCGCGACAACCTGGCCTATGCCGGCGCCGAGCCCGATGCGGTCCACGCCACGGCGGAGCTCCTGGAGGTGGGCGACCTCCTCGACCGGCGGCCGCGCCGCCTCTCGGGAGGAGAGCGCCAGCGCGTCGCCCTGGGGCGAGCGCTGCTCGCCTCACCCCGGCTGCTCCTCCTCGACGAGCCGTTCTCCGCGCTGGACCGGCCTCTTCGAGGCAAGCTCTCCCGCCTGGTGCGGGAGTGGGCCGACGAGCGCGAGACGCCGCTCGTGCTCGTCAGCCACGACGAGGAGGACACCGAGGTGCTCGCCGACGAGCGTTGGCACCTCGCCGACGGCATCCTCGAGCTCAGTCGAGGTATCCCGCCTTCCTGACGAGCTCGGCCAGACGCATGCGTGCGCCCGGCCCGCCGATCTCGAGCTTGCCGTAAATGTTGGAGAGGTGCGTGCTGACCGTACGCATGGCCGAATTACGGGCCTCGGCGATCTGCCCGTTCGTGAGCCCCCTCGCTGCGAGCCTGGCGACCTCCAGCTCCTCCGGGGTCACGGGCAGCGCCCCGTCGGCGGAAGGCGCTCTGGGAGGCTTGATGCCGCTCCGCGAAGGAAAAGCGCGGTAGTCGGCCAGGATGCGCTCCATCTCCTCCTTGGCGCCGAGGCGGTTGCACACGCTCCACGCCTCGCGCAGCTCGTGGTCCGCCTCGGCGTAGCGGCCGATCTCGCGGAGGCGAGCGGCGATCTGCCTGCGCAGGCGCGTGGAGTACCAGATCATCGGGATGGCATCGAGCTCCTTCGCGGCCGACCGCATGCGCGGAATCGAGCCCTCGGTGTCGCCGCGCTTCCATTGGACCAACGCGTCGCAGGCGTCGGCCCACGCGAGCCCCAGGCGGTGGTCGATGCGCTCGGCGTGGGCTCGCATCCGGCGTCCCACCTCCTCGGCCCGGTCGATCCGGTCCGCCCAGAGGCAGGCCTCGGCGAGAATGGGGAGCAGCTGGTGGATGGCCCAGAGGACATAGCCGGTGCCCTCCGCGATCTCGAGGCCCTTCTCGGCTGCGGCGATCGCCCCGTCGAAGTCCTGCGCCCCCACGAGGTAGTGCGCCTTGCCGATGTACGTGGGCACCACCTGGTGCACGTTGTGAGGCCCCTCTTCCCGGTCGAGGCCCGAGATCTCCTCGGCCTCCCGCAGCAGGCCGGCGGCGATGTCGAGCTCGCCCCGAGCGACGTAGAACTGAGACGTCCACACGAGGATCCGGGGCAACAAGCTCCGCTGGTTCAGCGCGCGCGCGCTGTTGATCGCTTCCTTTCCGGCCGCGATCCCCGCGTCCCAGTCCCCCCGTCCGAAGGCCAGCTCCACGGTCATGTCGGACGTCCAGAGCTTGAGGACCGGAGATCGGGCCCGGCTCGCGAGCTCGTTGACCCGCCCGATCGCGACCTCCATCCGATCCGTGTCCCCACGCATGCCGGCCAGCACGGCGAGGGCCCAGCGGGCCCAGAACTCGATCGACAGGTCACCGACGCTGCTCGCCAGATCGATCGCGCGCTCCGCATGCTCCTGAGCCTTTTCCGGCGGCCCGGTCCACACGCGCACCAGCGCCAGGCCCCGGTGGACGCGCGCCAGGAGCCCCGGATCGCCAACGGCCTCGGCGATCGGCAGCGCCGGCTCCAGCGTCGCCAGGGCCTCGCCGCCCCGGCCGACCTCGTGCAGGCAGTGGGCCTTGCCGACCAGCAGACGGGCCGTGGCCGTCTGATCGCCCGCCGCCCTCGCCGCTTCGAGACCCGCATCGAAGTGGAGGTGCGCCTGTTCGTGCCGTCCGCACCAGAAGTGGGCCATGCCCAGGGCACGCCGGATGGCGAAGTGCGCGGGCTGATCGGCCGGCACCCTCTCGAGGGCGGCCGACCAGAGCCCCGCGGCCTCCGCGTACTGACCCACGTGGGTATGCGCCCGGGCCAGGAGGGGGACGAGCTCGGCGCGTGACGCGTCGCCGTCCGAGCCCCCCTCGGTCGTGCGCTCCAGCGCGGACTGTAGGTAGTTGATCGCCTCCACGTCGGCTCGTCGCTCGAGCGCTCGGCGTCCGGCGGCCGCGAGATAACGCGTCGCCTTGGCCTTCCGCTCTCCCCCTCCGGCGCGGGCGAAATGGAAGGCGAGCTCGTCGGCGCGCTCCGGCGCGTCGGACCCGTAGTAGGCCTCCATCGCCTCCGCGACCACCCCGTGCAGGACGCTGGCACGGGCGAGGCCGAAGCCGTCGTACACGATCTGTTGGACGAGGGGATGGGCGAAGCGGTAGACGACGTCGCCTCCTTCGGAGCGCTCGTCGAGGATCCGGCTTGCGCACAGCTCCTCGAGAGCCGCCAGGAGCTCGTCGCTTTCCAGGCCGCTGATCGACGCGAGAAGCGCGTACGTTGCGCGCGTTCCGACGATCGCAGCCAGGTCCAGGACGTTCCGGGCCTCCTCGGAATGGCGGCTCATGCGCTGCAGCACGGCGTCACGGATCGACCCGGGCATGTCGAAGCCCTTCGCATCCCAGCCGATCCAGGCACCGCCCTCCTTGCGCAGGGCCCCGGAGTCGACGAGCGACTTCACGATCTCCTCGGCGAAGAACGGGTTGCCCCGGGTCCAGCCGAAGAGCACTGCCGCGAACTGGCGGACGGAATCGCCGTCGGTGCCGAAGGTGCGGCGGATCAGGTCCGTGACCTGGTCCACCGTGAGCGGCTGGAGGTGCATGACCTCCGCAGCGCGCATGGAGGCGAGCGAACGTTCGGTCTGAACCAGCTGCGGGCTTCGGTCTCGCTCCTGGTCGTTGTACGTGCACAGGAAGAGGACCGGCTTGCCGACGGCCTGACGAGCCAGGAAGTGGACGAGTTGGAGCGAGGACTCGTCTGCCCACTGGAGATCCTCGAGCACGCACAGGACCGGCTGGCGCCTGGCGGCGTAGGCGTTGACGAACTCCGAGAAGTTCCACATCAGGCGGGTCCGGAACTCCTCCGGATCCTCGCCGCCGACCGCGCCGAGATCGAGATCGGCGCCACCGAGCCCGGGGAAGAGGTAGCGCAGCTCGGCCTCCCCGCCTCGGGTCAGCACCTGCAATGCGCTCGAGTCCAGCTCCCGTAGGATGGGAAGCCAGGCATCGGAGAACAGAGCATACGGCACACCGGTCTCGACCGGGTATGCGCGGCCCCGGGCCACGCGCCAGCGCCTCCGCGGGGCCCGCGCGGCCAGCTCCGCCGCCAGGCGCGACTTTCCCCCCCCGCCTTCGC
>JBFFWJ010000366.1:0-4270 GCA_041570315.1 Longimicrobiales bacterium
ACGCGCTCGTGCGCGAGCTCTCCCGGGACGTGGACCCCTAGTGGCCTGTGCGGGCCACTAGGCTCGCACGATCGCGCCGCGACCCCCGACGCCTGCGGTGCGAGGAACGCCCGGTCAGTCGCTGCGGATGGACCTGAGGGGGTCCGCCCGCAAGGCCCGCCGGACCGGCACGAGGGCCGACAGCGCGGCCGCGCTCAGAAGGAGGAGGGCCGGTACGGCCAGGCTCAACGGGTCTCGGCTCCGCACGCCCGGGATCATCCCTTCGAGGAGCGCTCTGACCCAGGCAGAGGCCACGAGCCCGATGGCCACGCCCGCCACGGCGACACCCAGGCTCGAGCGCAGGACCATGCGGACGATGTCCGACGCGGCGGCGCCCAGCGCCATGCGGATTCCCATCTCCCGGACCCGCTGCCCCACCGCGTACGAGACGACGGCGTAGACTCCCACGGCCGACAGCGCGAGCGCGGCCAGGGCGAAGGCGAGCAGGACGAGGGCCTGGAAGCGCGGCCCGACCAGCGCGCGCGCTTCGGCCCGCTCGAGGGTCTGGGGGGTCCCCAGAGCGAGATCGGGGTCCAGGCCCTGGAGGGTCTCGGTCACGATCCCGGCCGACTCGGCCGGATCGCCCCGTGTCCGGATCAGGAAGAAGGTGGCGGGACGGCCGAGCTGGCGATTCGACCAGTAGATCTCGGGTCGCGGCGGCGCGCCCGGCGTCATCGGCGGGACGTCGGCGACGACGCCGACCACCCGGAGCTCCAGGCCGAGCTCGGGCAGGACCACCGTGCGCCCGAGGACGTCGCCCTCGAGGCCGGCCGTGCGTGCGAGCGCCTCGTTCACGACCGCGGCCGGGGCGGCCCGCGCGTCGTCGTCCTCGGTGATCTCGCGCCCTCTCACGACCGGCAGGCCCAGGGCGGAGAAGTAGGCGGGGCCCACGTCGTACCAGGCCACGGACGGCAGCACCTCCCGCTCCTCCATCCCGGCCACCCGGTACGAGGTCGCACCGTCCCCGCCCCCGAAGAGGGGGCCGGCGGATGCCGTGGCGACGGCGTCGATTCCGGGGGCGTCGCGCAACTCCTCCTCCGCGGTGCGCCAGAACTCGGTGAAGGCGGCGCGGGTCGGGTATGCTCCCATGTCGACGAAGGCGCTCACCGCGAGCAGGCCGGTCCGGTCGAAGCCGGGCTCCCATTCCAGATAGCCGGCGAAGGTCCGCGTCAGCAGCGCGGCCGCGGTCAGCAGCACCGTGGCCAGCGCCAGCTCCGCCATGACGAGCCCCGAGCGCAGGCCCGTGGCCTGTCGCGAGGCTCCGACCCTCCCTCCGCTCCTCAGCGCCTCGCCCAGGCTCCAACGCGTCACGCGGGCCGCCGGAAGCAGGGCGAAGACGAGCGTCGCGCCCACGGCGATGAAGGCGGAGAAGACCAGGATGCGCGCGTCGAGCGCGACCTCGTCCAGGCGCGGGATCTCGGGGGGAGCCAGCGCGACGAGGAGCCGTGTCGCGCCCGAAGCGAGCACGAGCGCCAGCGCCGTGGCGAGGGCCGTCAGGACGAGGCTCTCGGTCAGGATGCCCGCCACCAGACGCCGTCGATCCGCGCCGAGCGTCGCGCGCAGCGCCAGCTCGCGGCGCCGGTCCATCCCGCGGGCCAGCAGCAGGTTGGCCACGTTCGCGCACACGATCAGGAGGAGCAGGCCCGCGGCTCCGAGGAAGGCCATCAGGACCGGACGGGTATCGCCCACCACGGCGCTCAGGAGGGGCTCGACCCGGAGACGCCACTCGTCGTCGACCTCTTCGTGCGCGCGACCGATCGCGGCGTACAGAGAGGTGAGCTGCGCCGACGCGGCCGGCAGCGACGCGCCGTCGGCCAGGCGGCCGATCGCCCGGAAGCCGCGCCAGCCGCGCACCTCGGGGTCGAGCGGGTCGAAATGGGGCGGCTTCCACAGCTCGATCCGGTCCAGGTCGAAGGGAAGGTCCAGCCCGCGAGGGAGCACCCCGATCACGTCGTACGCCTCGCCGTCGAGACGCACCGAGCTGCCCACGATCGAGGGGCTGGCGCCGTAGCGTGTGGTCCAGAAGGCGTGGCTCAGCAGGACGACGCGGTCCCGGCCGGGCCCTACCTCCTCGTCGCGGAAGATCCTGCCGACGTCCGGGCGGACCTCGAGGGCCCGCAGGAAGCCGGCGGTGGCCAGTCCTCCGCGCACGCCGCGCGTTCCCTCGGAGTCGCTCAGGCTGAACGGCCAGCCACGCCCGATGCCGAGGTCGGACAGGGTCGTGGCCTGGCGGCGGAAATCCTCCGTGTTGCCCGGCGAGGCGATGCAGGAGCCCTGGAGGCGCGCGTGGTCCTCGCAGACGACCACGAGGCGCTCGGATCCGGGGAGGCCGAGCGGGCGGAAGACGATTCCGTCCACGACGGTGAAGATGGCCGTGGCGGCCGTGAGGCCGATCGCGAGGATCAGGAGGGCGGGCAAGGCGAAGCCGGGGGCACGGGCCAGGGCCCGCGTCGCGTGGCGGAGCTCCCGCGCGAGGCTCCTCAGCGGACCGTCGCCGCCGGATCTCACGACCCCCGGCGAGCGCTGCGGGGCGCTCGCCGAGCGGCCGTCGCTCCAGCCCCTGCCGAGCAGGCCGTCTCGGGTCGCGAACAGCCAGATCCCGAGCGCCTGGCGGAGGTGCCAGCGCGAGGCACCAGCCTCGCCGTGGCGGGCCCGCCGCCGATCCCGCTCCTGGCGCAGGTCGCCCCGGATGGCGTCGCCGGTCGGCCCGTCCGGGAGCGCCCGATCCAGAATCCGCTCGGCCCACCCTCGGCGGCTCAACGCGAGCCTCCGTCGAGGACGCCCTCGATCCCCTCCCAGAGCGTGAGGAGCGCCTGGCGCCGGTGCCGCAACGCCTCGAGGCCCGCGTCGGTCAGGGCGAAGAGGCGGCGGATGTGACCGCCGCGATCCTCGCCGGGCTCCTCCGGGGTCCAGCGAACCAGCCCCTTGGCCTCGAGGCGGTTGAGCGCAGAGTACAGAGCCCCGCGCGTCACGCCCCGACCCACCGTCGCGTCGAGCGCCCGGGCGATCGCCGGCCCGAACGCGTCGTCGCCCAGCCGAAGGATCACGAGCAGCACGAGCTGCTCGAACTCGCCCATCCCCGATCGACCGCCCATCAGCCACGCCCCAATGAGTCTACATTGTAGACAAAGTATACCCCGACGGGGCGGCCTTGGGAATGGGTGGGGGTGGTGACGTTCCGTACCGCGTCACCCACGGGCGCCACGGAGCGGCGGGCTCGATCGCCCCTGCCGCCCCGACTCGCGAGATCGGCCCGCGCCCTCGCGCGCAGCCGCCCCGATGTGGCACATTCGTGCCTCGAACCGTGAGCCTCCACCAGGACGGCATCCCCATGATCTCCCGAATCGGCTTGGCGGCCGCCGCCACCGTCACGCTCCTCCTCTCCACGACCGCCGTGACCGCGCAAGCGAGCGACCCCGCGCCCCTCGAGACCGTACGCAACTTCCAGATCGTCTCGGACCGGCTCGCCTCGTCCGGCCAGATCGGCTACGACCAGGTCTCGCTGATCCGGGACGCGGGCTACGACGTCGTGGTCAACCTGGCGGTGGCCGACGAGGAGCGGAACGCCCGGGAGGGGTTCGTGGTCGCGCAGGCCGGCCTCACCTACGTGCACATCCCGGTCCTGTGGGAGCGGCCCACGCTCGACGACCTCGAGATGTTCTTCGACGTGATGCGGGCCAACGAGGGCCGGAGGGTGTACGTGCACTGCTTCGCGAACATGCGCGCCTCGGCCTTCGTCTACCTGTACCGGACGCTGGTGCAGGGCGTGCCCGAGGCCGAGGCGCGCGCGACGATGACCGAGGTGTGGGATCCGGGCGAGCTCGAGCAGTGGGCCGGGCTGATCGAGCGGGCGCAGGCGGAGTACGGGGAGCGCCGCTGAGCGCTCCCCGCCCCAGGAGCCGGAGGCCCGTCCGGGCGCCCGGTCCCGGCCGGGCCCCTAGCTTCCCGAGCCGGCGCCGCCGTCGTCGCGCTCACGCCGCACCCGGGACAGGATGTCCAGCGTGCTCATCTTCGAGCGCGACGCCTTGTACGAGCGGTGCGCCATGTACTTCCGCTCCGCGGACATGAAGGCGCCCGCGGACATCAGGTCCGCCATCAGGCTCAGATCCTGCGCCTCCTCCGTCGCCCGCTCGTCGTCCGCGAGCTCGAGCAGCCGGCGCGCGGCGCTCCTGAGCTTCGCGGCGCCGACGTCGGGCTGGTCCAGGCGCTCGTCCTCGAGCGCCTCCGTCCG
>JBFFWJ010000367.1:0-4255 GCA_041570315.1 Longimicrobiales bacterium
CGGAAGTCGGCCGAGAGGACGCCCACGATCGTCGCGGGCCGCTCGGCGCGGCCCGACGTGCTCAACGGCAGCGTCCGCCCGACGACACCGGGGTCCCCGCCGTACCGCCGCAGCCAGAAGGCGTGCCCGAGCATCGCGACCCGGGGGGCGTCGGGCTCGTAGTCGGCCGGCTCCAGCCCACGCCCGGTGATCACGTCGGCCCCGACGAGTCGGAGGAAGTTCGGCGTCACGCCCAGCGAGTTCAGGGTCCGAACCTCGGTCTCGGTCGCCAGGATGTCGGCCCAGGGCTGGTACCCCGCGACCTCCTCGAAGACGTCGTTCTCGTCGACGAGCGCCCGGAGGAGCCCGACCGGTAGGATGCTGCTCCGGGTACCGTCGCTGCCGACGGTCCGGAGCTGCACGACCCGGTCCGCCTCCGGCACGTCGAGCGGCTCGAGCACGACCGCGTCCACGACGCTGAACATCAGGGTGGCGACGCCCGCCCCGACGCCGAAGAGCGCCGAGGCGCCGGCGGTGAAGCCCGGGTTGCGGCGCAACGTGCGGAGCGCGGCGCTGACGCCGTGCACCAGCGCAGCGGTCCGTCTCGGGTGCGGCTGCCATCCCCGGCCCGACGGCGGCCCACCGACCGTCGTGAGCGACGCCCATCTCTCGCGGGCCGCGGTGACCAGCAGGCCCCAGACCTCCCTCACGTAGAAGCGGACCCGCTCGGTACCGGCGACGGCAGGATCCGTCTGGGACGCCGCGAACGTCTCGAGCAGCTCCTCTTCGAAGCGCTCGCGATAGGAGGCGGGGTAGCAACGCACGAGCAGGCGGTACGCCCGGAGGGCGCGACTCGTCGCGTCGCGGTCGTCGCCCGAGGACGTCACGGCCCGTCTCCGCCGCGGCTGCCTCCCCGCGCGGGCGCCAGGCGCTTGGTCGCGGCCAGGGCGACGAGGTCCGCCATCCGCTCCGTCTCCGCGCGCGCGACGCGGCGTCCCAGGGGGGTGAGCGCGTAGTACCGGCGTCTCGCGTCGTCGCTCTCGACATCTGACGGAGCGTCGGTCTCTTCGATCAGGCCCCCTGCCAGAAGTCGCTTGATGGCCGCGTACAGGGTGCCGGCGCTGAGCCTGACCCTTCCGCCGCTCCTGGCCTCGACCTCCTTCAGGATCGCGTATCCGTGGCGCGGGTCGTCGGCCAGGGCGAGGAGGATGTGGTACACCGGGGCGGTGAGCGGGAGGCGGTCTCGAGGGTCGTTCGGGGACGCGGACATCCTGGCCTCTTTGTAGCGCGCACCGCTATAGCGGCATACGATATATTCGATCCGGGTCACGCCCCCGTCAAGGGCCGGCGCGGAGCTACTCGGCCGGGGGTAGCTTCGCCACGAGGTCGGCGAACTCCTCGCGGGTGAAGGCCCGGAGAGACGTGGAGCGCACGTTGCCGAGCGATCCGAGCGCCAGGTTGAACGCCGCTCCGGCTTCGTCGCTCGGAGCCTCCGTGACGGCGACGTAGTCGTAGGGGCCCAGCGTCGCGTAGAAGCCGAGCATCCTTCCTCCGCTCGCCTCCCACGTCTTGATGCCGTCGGCGATCCGGGCGGGCGCCTCCCGCACGTTGCGGACGCCCTGGTCCGTGAGGTTGTACAGCGTGATGTAGGTCGGCATCGGTCGTCCTCCGTCCTCTCTGTCGGCAGGGTGTCGGAGGCAGGGTCGTACGACATGAAGATCCCGACCGATGACCGGTTCCGCCGTCGGGAGACGCTTGCGAGCCGTGTGGGGATTCTCGCGCGGGCTCATCGGGCACGGTTCGGCCCTCGTTCCGTGTCCTGGCGGGTGCGGTCGGGCTCATGCTCCTCGTGGCGCGTAGCCCTCCGCCTCCGCCGCCGCGCGGCGGCTCACGCCCCTACGCGATGCACTCCCGCAACTCCTCCGCGAACGCCTCGACCGACTGCTGGCGCGACTCCGGGCGGGCGTGGCACGCCCGGAGGATCACGGACTCGAGCGGATCGCCGAGCTCCGCCAGGAGCGTCGCGGGAGTGACGCCGCGGCCGGCGGCGGCCACGGCCCGCCCCTTGGGCCCCAACGCCATGAAGGTTTCCGCGAGCGAGTATGGCTCCCTGGGAGCCTTCATCCTGGGGTGGCTCCCGCTCAAGAGCCGATAGGCGAGCGCGCCCAACGAGTACACGTCGCTCGCCGGCGAGACGGGATCTCCGTCCAGGTGCTCCGGACTCGCGTAGAACGGGGTGAAGGCCGGCGCCTCGATGGAGAGGTCGCTCGGCTGGCCGCCTTCCTCCGGGTCGAGCAGCTTGGCGATGCCGAAGTCCAGCAAGCAAGGGTCCCCCGAGGGCCGGACCAGGATGTTCGACGGCTTGAGATCGCGGTGGATGACGCCCCGCTCGTGCGCGTGGGAGATCGCGGGACATACGCGCAGCAGGATGCGGATCCGCTCCCGGGTACCGGCCCGGCGCTCGTCGGCGTGTTCGTCGATGGGCCGACCTTCCACGTACTCCATGATGTAGTACGGATCCCCGTCCGGCGTCGTACCGGTGGCGAGCAGTCGGGCGATTCCCGGGTGATCGAGGCGGTCCAGCCCCGCGCGCTCGAGATCGAAGCGCTCGAGGCTGCTGGCCAGGGCGAAGCGCCGGTCCAGCAGCTTGATCGCGACGGTTCTGTCGCCGGTCGGGGAGACGCCGCGGTAGACGAACCCCATGCCGCCCCGCCCGATCGGCTCCCTGACGATGAAGCCGCCGATTTCCTCGCCCAGCCAGCGAGGCGGGCTGCGACGCACCGGAAGCCCCTCGTCCAGGGCGTGCCCGATTCGGGTGAGAACGTCTCTCTCGGGAGCGGACGCCGCGAGAAGGGACATCACCTCCGCCCGAAGCGCGGTGTCGCCGGCGCACTCCCGCTCGACGGCGCCCATTCGCTCCGCCTCGGGCAGCTCGAGAAGTCGATGGAGCACGTCCTTGGCCCGCGACCAGAGCGACGCGTCGTCCCGTGTCACCCGCTCTCCTCGCTCGGGCCGTCGGGGGCTGCCGCGGGGAGCTCGATCGTCGCCGGGCCCGACAGCTCACGGTTGAGCCACGCCTTGGCGGCGCTCCAGTCGCGCTCGGCCGTGGCCCTCGAGATCCCCAGGGCGTCCGCGACCTCCGCGTGGCTCAGGCCGGCGAAGAAGAGCAGCTCGACCACCTTGGCCGCCCGCGGGTCGAGCCGCTCGAAGCGGTCGAGCGCCTCGTTGAGGTCGAGGATGTCGTCGGACACCTCCGGGTCGAGGGAGATGCCGAGCTCCTCGGCGAGCGGAACGTGCGGGGCCCCGCCTCCACGCTTCGTCGCGGCCCGCGCCTCGGAGTAGTTCACGAGGATGTGCCGCACCGCCTTGGAGAGAAGGGCGAAGAAGTGGCCGCGGCTGCTCGGCGCGGGGGGAGCCCCCCCGAACAGCTTGATGAAGACCTCGTTGGCGAGCACGCGGGTCTCCAGCGTCCAATTCCCGCTCCAGCGCCGTCGCTGCGCACCGGCGACTCGGAGCACCTCGTCGTGCACACGCAGCCACGCCTCGTCGCGAGCCACCAGGTCGCCGGTCGCCGCCTGTCTGAGCAGCTCGAGCGTCCTGTCGTCGTCGGATGAGCCCATCCCTTCTCCCTTGCCGACTCCGGTTCGGTCCGTAGGGATACGCCATCTCGCCGGGCCGCGAAACCGCCACCGGCGGCCGGACGTCGTTTCGATCGCGTGAGGGACTTCAGAGAGGATTTCTGTGTGTCGGGTGAGGGCGGCGATTCGCGCCGCGACGAAAGCCGGACATGGAGGGGGCATCATGAGGACTCACAAGACCCGCACCGCATCGGACCGAATGGCCCTCTTGGCGATCGTCGCCCTCGTCGTCCCGCTCGTGGCGTGCGACAACCCGGTGGCTCCGGATCCGGTGATCCGCGGGGACTCCAACCAGGCGCAGGTCGCTTCACGCCTGTCCACGGCGTTCGCGGCGGCCGGCGAGCGCGTTCGTCTCGAGATCCCGCTGGCCGGCGGCCTCTACGCGCACCTGCGCGCCGACGTGTCGTGGGATCCCGATCTCTTCGCGTTCTCGCACGCCATCCCGGGCGAAGCCGCCGACTACCTCCTGGGCAACCCGGACGACGGGTGGCTCGAGATCGACTCGCGTCTCGACAGCCCCCGCGGGGAGCTTGGGATCGTGCTGGTCTTCGTCGCCCGCGTGGCCGCGGAGACCTCGAGCATCCGCGCCGAGGGAACTCTGCACTCCGATCGCGAAGACGACCTCATCGTGTACTGAC
>JBFFWJ010000368.1:0-4245 GCA_041570315.1 Longimicrobiales bacterium
CCGTTGGATCCGACCCGGCGGGGCGGTGGTCATGGTCGAGACCTACATCGCGCTGCTCCGGCACGGCCTGCACTCCGAGCCGTTCTCCCCGTTGTACGACCAGGTCGTGCGCTGGAAGACCGAGGTGGTCGGAGGCGCCGGCGTGGACCTGGTCGCCGGTGCGCGCCTCCGCCGCACCCTCCGCGACGCGGGGCTCGTCGAGCCCGTGGCCCGGCTGGAGGCGCCCCTGGAGGGCGGCCCCGACAGCCCCTACTACGAGTACCTCGCGGAGAGCATGCACAGCATGCTCGCCGAGGCCGAGCGGCTCGGGATCGAGGGCTTCACCACCGAGGACGCCGAGCGCCTCGCCGGGCGCCTCCGCGAGGAGGGCGTCGAGGCGGGAGGCGTCCTCGTCGTGTGGCCGGTGGTGGTCGCCTGGGCGCGCGCGCCCTGATCGGTCGGGCCCACGAAACCCCGCGGGGAGCCTCTCCGTAGAGGCTATCGAAGCCTACCCTCATCTCGTGAGGCCAATACGCCGGCCCGCGGCACGGACGTCCACGGACCGGCAGCCTCCAAGCGGCGGATCGCACCCGCGAGCCTCCGGAAGGGCAGACCGATGACGCGACGACCCCGAGCGCTGCTCCCCGGCACCGTCGACCTGGTCATCCTCCAGACGCTGACGCCGGGCCCCCTCCACGGGTTCGGGGTGTCGCGCACGATCCGGGCACGCTCGGAGGGCGAGCTCGACCTGCAGGATGCGGCGCTCTACCAGGCCCTCCACCGCATGGAAAGAGCGGGATGGATCGAGGCCGAGTGGGGGGTCTCGGACGCGGGCCGGCGGGCCAAGTACTACCGGCTCACCCGGTCGGGCCGCGCACGGCTGCGCCAGGAGATCGGGTTCTGGCGACGCTACGCCGCGGCGGTCTTCAGGGTGCTCGAGCCGCTCGAATCGGAGGCCGGGGCGTGATGACCGGCGCGAGGCGGTCCTGACATGGCCGACCGGTTCAAGCGGGCTCTTCGCATCGATGGGGTGTCGCGCCCGGGCGCGCGCGCGGCCGTCGACGAGGAGCTCGCGCACCACATGGAGCTCTGCACCGAGGAGCTCGTCACGGAGGGCTGGAGGGAGGAGGACGCGCGACGCGAGGCCGCGCGTCGGTTCGGTGATCTCGAGGAGACCCGCGCATACTGCGAGCGGATGCAGACGCGCAGGAAACGGGAGGGGAGGAGGATCATGTCTTTGGACAACCTGTGGCAGGACGTGAGATACGCGCTGCGGGCGATTCGCGGCGCCCCCGGCTACGCCGGCCTGGTCGTGCTCACGCTCGCGTTCGGGATCGCCGCGAACACGACCACGTTCAGCATGATGAACCCGTACCTCTTCCGTCCGCTGCCGTACGGTGAGCCGGAAGAGCTGGTCCAGATCAACGTCTCCAACCCGATCACGGGTTGGGACATGGACCGCCTGTCCTTTCCCCAGTACGAGGACTGGAGGGAGCGCTCGCGCGCCTTCGCCGACCTGGCCGCCTACTCCTACGGCTCGGCCAACGTGACCGACGAGCAGGGTCCCGAGCAGATCCAGCTCGCCCGCCTGACGGCCAACATGTTCGAGGTCCTCGACGCGCCCGCCGCGCTGGGCCGCACCTTCCGACCCGAGGAGGGGCGCGCGGGGGGGGAGCGCGTCGTGGTCATGGCCCACGGGCTCTGGGAGCGCCGCTACACCGCCGACCCCGGGATCGTCGGTCGCACGATCACGATGGACGGCGCTCGGCACACGGTGATCGGCGTGATGCCGCCGGACTTCAACTTCCCCTTCGGCGGCGTCAAGCTCTGGGTCCCCGTGCAGGAGGAGCGCTCCGCCGCGGACCGGGCACGGAACAACTATCAGCTCGTCGGGCGCATGAACGCCGGCTGGACCCCCGACCGGGCCCGCGAGGAGCTGGGCGGGATCCACGCCGAGCTCGCGGCCCGCTACCCCGAGGCGGACGGCCGCATGGACGGCGTCACGGTCAAGCCGCTGCGCGAGGCGCTGAACTTCGCCTGGGACGTGGTGCGCGTCCTCTTCGTCGTCCTGCTCGGAGCGGTCGGCTTCGTCCTCCTCATCGCCTGCGTCAACGTGGCCAGCCTCACCCTCGCGCGAGGGAGCAGCCGCCTGCGGGAGATCACGGTGCGGTCCGCAATGGGAGCCGGGCGCGGCCGAATCGTGCGCCAGCTCCTCACCGAGAGCCTCGTTCTCGCCCTGGCGGCGGGCGCCCTGGGCATCGGGATCTCCTACTGGATCACGGGATTGCTCGACCCCGTGATCCCCGAGGACCTCTACAAGGTCGGGGCGGTCGACATCGACCGGGTGGTCCTGGGGTTCTCGGTCCTCGTCACGCTGCTGACGCCCATCGCGTTCGCGCTCCTGCCCGCGCTCGGCGCCACCCGCGCGGACCTGACCGCGGCCCTCAAGGAGAGCGCCAAGGGCTCCGCGGGGCTGGCGGCGTCGCGCAGCCGCCGTGTCCTGGTGGTCGCGCAGGTCGCCCTCGCCGTGGTCCTGATCAGCGGGGCCGGCCTGATGCTGCGCAGCTTCCAGGCCGTGCAGGACCTCGACCTCGGCTTCGACACGCACCGCGTCGTGACCGCCGAGATCATCCTCCCCTCGAGCGAGTACCCCTCCGCCGAGGAGCGACGCGCGGTCCTGGTCGAGGCCGTCGAGGCCGTCGCGGCGGCCCCCGGCGTCGGCTCGGCCTCGGCCGTGACCTGGCTTCCCCTCAACCACGAGAGCATCACGACCCAGGTGGCTCCGCCCGAGCACTCCGGGGCCCCGGCGGAGGAATGGCCGTTGGCGATCCACAACTACGTGTATCCGGGCTACTTCGAGACGATGGGGATCGCGCTCGTGGCCGGGCGTGGGTTCACCACGCTCGACGCTTCGGACGCCGACCCGGTGGCGGTCGTGAGCCGGCGGGTCGCCGAGCGCTTCTGGCCGGGCGGAGGCGCGGTCGGACAGACGATCCTCGCCGGCGATCCTGCCGATCCGCGGCCCCACACGATCGTCGGCGTGGCCGAGAACGTGCGGCACAGCGATCTGAGCATGAGCGACATCGCGGCGCAGATCTACCGTCCCTCGCTCCAGGCGGGCGCCCGTCGCTTCTTCGTCGTGGCGCGGACGCCCGGAGAGCCCGAGGACGCCGTGCCCGCGCTGCGCGAGGCGTTCGGCGCCGTCGTCCCGCACCTCCCCGTCCTCGTCCGCCCGATGCGAGCGGTCGTGGCCGAGAACCAGATGCAGTGGAGCCTGAGCTCGGTGTTCCTGGGCATCTTCGGCGGCGGGGCGCTCCTGCTCGCGGCCCTCGGCATCTACGGGCTGATCTCCTACTCGGTCGCCCAGCGCAGTCGCGAGCTCGGCGTGCGCATCGCGCTCGGCGCCACCGCCTCGGAGATCAGGAGGACGGTCGTGGCCCAGGGCCTCGGCCTGACCGGGGTCGGCCTGGCCATCGGCCTGGTCGCGTCGCTGGCGCTGGCTCAGCTCGTCTCCTCGGTCCTGTACGGGGTGAGCCCCGTCGATCCGGTGACGATCGGCGCGGTGCTCGCGGTCTTCGCGGCCGTGGCGGCGCTCGCGTCCTTCGTGCCCGCCGCCCGTGCCTCGGCCACCGATCCGATCACGGCGCTGCGGTCGGAGTAGGGGGCGGGGCGGTATGCGCGTCGCACGCCAAGGCTCGCTCGATGGAGACGGGTGATCCGGGCACGTAGCAGATGTACGGGGACGCGGGAGCCCGCGATCGCTTGACACGCCGGGGCGGGGCCCTGAGGGTTCGGCGCCATGCGACGCCACGCCCTCGCGCTCCTGGTCTTCGCGGGAGCCTCCGCCCTCGCGCTGCGGGAAGCGCCGCCGACGCCGCTCCGGGCCGCCCAGTCCCCCGGCCTCACCCCGTGGGAGATCGTGCGCGCCGAGCGCTTCCTGGAGGAGCGGGCCGCGTGCCTCGGCTGCCACGTGATCGCGGGCCGCGGAGGGCGCATCGGGCCCACCCTGGACGGCCTGGGTGACCGCGCCGACGTCGACTACGTGCGGGCCGTGATCCGGGATCCCGACGGGACGATCCCCGGCACCCTGATGCCCCGTCAGCCGCTCCCCGATCGCGAGGTCGAGCTCCTGACACGCTATCTCCTCGGCCGTCCCGTCGTCGCCCCGCCGCAGACCGCGTCCGCCCCCGAGGCGCCGCCCGCCCTCGAAGAGGCGCAGCGCCTGGACGGCGCCGCGCTGTACGCGCGCCACTGCGCCGCCTGCCA
>JBFFWJ010000369.1:0-4243 GCA_041570315.1 Longimicrobiales bacterium
CGCTACGAGACGTCCCCCGACCCCGGGCCGGGGGCGCCCTCGGCCTGGCGCAGCGTGCTCGGCGCGGTGGCCCTCGGCGCCGGCCTCCTCGGCCTCGCCGCCGGAGGGATCGGGAGCGCGAACGCGCTCGGCGTCCGCCTCCTGCCGGTCCTGTCCTGCCTCGCCGGCGTCCGGCTGATCAGGGGGAGGCGTGGAGCCGGGCGAGCATCACGTCGGCCTTCCGACGGTGGGGTCCCCTGTTGGGGGGGCGCAAAGCCCGTCAGCCCTCCAGCGCGAAGGTGAACAGCACGTTCCCGGCCGCGATCGCCACGTACTGCGTCCCGTCGACCATGTAGCTCATGGGAGCGGCGTGCACCTGGGCCCCCAGGTTCACGTGCCACAGCTCCTCGCCCGAGTGGGCGTCGAGCGCGAAGAAGTACCCGTCGACCGTGCCGCTGAAGACCACGTCGCCGGCCGTCGAGAGCACGCCGGCCGTCGAGCGCGGCTGGATGGGGTACTCCCACGCGATCGCCCCGTCCTGGGGAGACAGCGCACGGATCGCGCTGTGATAGCGGGCCGCCGGCTCCGGGGTCTCGCCTCCACCGCCCGTGTAGCGCTCCCCCTCCACGTATTCCTCGTCCCGGACGAAGTAGCGCGTCTCACCGTCGTACGCGTTGACGTACAGGAGATCCGCCCGCGGGCTGTAGCTCGGCGACCACCAGTTCGACCCGCCCCCGATCGAGGGCGACACGACGGTGCCCTCGACGCTCGGGGCGGTGCCCGGAATGCGGATCGGCCGGCCGGTCTTGTCGAGCCCCTCCGCCCACGTCTGCTTCGCGTACGGCTCGCCGAGCAGGAACTCCCCCGTCTCGCGGTCGAGCACGTAGAAGAACGCGTTGCGGTTCGGCCACAGCATCAGCTTCCGATCGACGCCGTCGAAGCGTGAATCGGCCAGGACGGGGATCTGCGTCGCGTCCCAATCGTGGATGTCGTGCGGGGTGAACTGGAAGTGCCACCGGAGCGCCCCGTCGTCGGGGTCGATGGCGAGCACGGCGTCCGAGTAGAGGTTGTCGCCGAGGCGGACGTCGCCGTTCCAGTCCGGGCCGGGGTTGCCCGTGCCCCAGTAGACGAGGTCGAGCTCGGGATCGTACGAGCCGGTCATCCACGTCGCGGAGCCGCCCGTGGCCCACGAGTCTCCGGCCCACGTCTCGTTGCCGGGCTCGCCCGGACCCGGGATCGTGTAGAGTCGCCAGACACGCTCTCCCGTGTGGGCGTCGTAGGCGTCGACGAACCCGCGAATCCCGAACTCGCCTCCGGCCACGCCCGTGATGACCCTGTCGTTCACGACGAGCGGCGCCGCGGTCTTGCTGTACCCGGATTCCTCGCGCGCCACCTCGGCGTCCCAGAGGACGTTTCCGGATCTCGCGTCGAGCGCGACGAGGTGGGCGTCCAGGGTGCTGAGGAAAAGCCGGTCGCCGAGGATCGCCACGCCGCGGTTGTTCCGTCCGCAGCAGTAGTTCAGGTCCTCGGGCATCGGGTGCTCGTAGCGCCAGTAGGGGTCGCCCGTGCGGGCGTCGAGCGCGATGACCGTGCTGGGCGCCTCGGTGACGTACATGACCCCGTCGACGACGAGGGGCGTGGTCTCGGCCCGGTCGATCACCTCGAGCTGGTGCGCCCACCGCATTCGGAGCCGGTCGACGTTCGCGCTGTGGACCTGGTCCAGGCGCGTGTAGCGCTGGCTGGCGTAGTTGCCGGAGTAGTGCAGCCAATTATGCGGCTCGGCGTCCGAATTCACGAGGCGCTCGGCGGTCACCGGCGTGAACGAGGGTGCGGCGGAGGCCGTCGAGCGCAGCGGATCCTCGCCGCGCTCCTGAGCGGAGACCGGCAGCGCGAGCGCCAGCGTCGCGAGGAGGGCCCAACGATTCATCGTCCCGCTCCTTGTCCGAATGCTCACGGCGTCGCACCCCCGTCCCGTGTGAGGCTGTACAGGTAGGCCACGAGATCCTCGAGCTCGCCGTTCGTGAGCTCTCCCTCGTAGGAGGGCATGCTCGAGGTCTCGATGCGCTCCATGCGCACGAGATCGCTCTTCTGAAACGACCACATCGTGTCGTCATCGTCGAGGATCCGGACCGAGTAGGTGCCCTCGTTCATCCGCCGGCCCTCGACCCGCGTGCCGTCCCGGTGGGTCACGTCCAGCCGCCACCACTCGGGCCGGACGCGCTCGTCCGGCTCGCGAAGGTCGGAGCGCAGATCCGCGGGCGAGCGACGGTCGCCGATCGCGGTGAGATCCGGACCGTGTCGTCCGCCTCGGCCCGCGATCATGTGGCAGCGCGCGCACTCCCCCTTCCCGCGGTAGACGCTCTCGCCCGCCGCCGGATCCCCGGGCACGTCGACCCGCGGACCCCCGCCCAGGGACCGCAGGTAGCTCACGAGCTGCCACACGTCCTGGTCGCTGCGCGCTCGCCGGAACGGCGGCATCTCCGTGCCTGAGACGCCCCGGGAGATCACCGCGAAGAGGCCCACGTCCGTGCTGGCGTTGCGGAAGCGACCAGTCGTGAGGTCCGGCCCGGTCTCCCCCCCGGCCGCACCCAAGCCGTGGCAGCGCGAGCTGTGCCGGTCGAAGAGCGCCTCGCCCGCTCGCGCGTCCATCGCGGTCGCGAACGGGTTCACGTCGTCCTGGGCGGCCGCATCCGTGGGGAGGGCGGCGACGGCACAGATCAGGGTCGCGCCGCGGCACAGGGCGCGGAGCGCTCGAAGAGCCATCTCCATCCTCCGTGAGCAACCGAGGTGCGCACGACCGGCGGCGGGCGGGCGAGCCGCCCGGGGCGGGTGCGGTCGACTGCCACGGTAGGCGCGGCGGGCGGAGCGGGCAACCGGCGGGCGGAGCGGGCAACCGGCGCGCGGCGACCCGCTGGCCGCGATCCACCCCTTCGGAGTCGCCCTCGTGCCCCGCTCCGTTACCCCGGCGTCCCGCCCCGGTCCGTCACCTCGGCGTCCCGCCCGGCCCCGTCACCTCGGCATGGCGGCCGGCAGCCCGAACGCGGCCAGCCCGTCGGCCAGCTGGACGAGGATGACCTGGTGCCCGTCGTGCTCCCAGCTCGACATCCCGTAGCGCGGAAAGCCCGGAAGCTCGACCTGCCCGACCCGCTCGCCCGTCTCCTTGTCGACGGCGAAGAGCGAAGGCGCATCGTCCGCCGTCATCCCGGTCACGAAGAGCAGCGTCGGTGAGGCGACCAGGGTCGCCTGGCCCGGGCGGCCCCGGTTGTACGCGGATTCCTCGAGGTCCAGCCCCTGCAGGAGCGGATGGCTGCGTATGAAGTCCTGCTCGTCCTGGGGCGCGTCCCCGTTGGGGATCACCCACGCGATCTCCCCGCGGTTCAAATCGTAGGCGACGATGCGCCCCTCGGGGCCCTTCCAGATGGGAAGGCCGTCGACGGTGTCCTCCACCCGCGGTCCGCGGGCACCCGGACCGGCCGCGTTCGACCACTCGGAGTATCGGGTGCCGGTCTGTGCGGGGCTGTCGAGCGGCGATTCCCGCGCCGGCATCACCGCGTGTCTCCCGCACCCGTTCGTCGACGGGATGAACATGAGGCCCCGGGTCGGGTCGGCGGCCACGTTGCCGAAGATGTTCGCCCCGCCCGCGTCGCTCGGACAGAGCCAGGCCGGACCGGCCGGGTCGCCCAGGACCGTCGGCGGATTGAACATGGGGGCGAAGAGGCCGTTCTCGCGCGCGACCCGCAGCGCGCGCTCGTGGATCTCCGGCGAGTAGTCGATCAGCATGCTCTCGTCGCGGCCCTGCAGGTCGAACGCCGGCGGCTTGGTCGGATGCGGCTGCGTCGGCGAGAGCTTCTCGCCCGGCACCGTCGACGCCGGCACCGGACGCTCCTCGATCGGCCAGATCGGCTCGCCCGTCTCGCGGTCCAGCGCATAGAGGAACGCCTGCTTGGTCGCCTGGAAGAGGCCCTTGATCGGCCGGCCGTCGACCACCACGTCCATGAGCAGGGGCGGCTGGGACGTGTCGTAGTTCCAGATGTCGTGGTGGACGAGCTGGTAGTGCCACCGCCGCTCGCCCGTCTCGGCGTCGAGCGCGATCACGCTCGTGCTGAAGAGGTTGTCGCCCGGGTGATGCCCTCCGTAGTAGTCGATCGTCACCCCGTTCGTCGTGACGTAGACCAGGCCCAGCTCGGGGTCGGCCGACATGGGCGCCCAGGACGAGACGTCGCCCGTCCACCGCCAGGCGTCGTTCTCCCACGTCTCGTGGCCG
>JBFFWJ010000370.1:0-4242 GCA_041570315.1 Longimicrobiales bacterium
AACATCTGGGGTCTGCTCAAGCTCGGCGCGGAGGTGGCGGTGTGCGGACCGCACTCGCTCCTGCCTCGTGGGATCGAGGAGCTGGGGGTCTCGGTGTTCCGGCGCATCGAGGAGGCCATCGAGTGGGCGGACGCGCTCAACGTGCTGCGCCTGCAGCTCGAGCGCATGGACGCGGGCTACGTGCCCAGCCTGCGCGAATACAACCGGATCTGGGGCGTGAGCAACGCCAGGCTCGAGCGCGCCCCGCGCGATATCCTGATCCTGCATCCCGGCCCGATGAACCGCGGCGTCGAGATCGATTCGAGCGTCGCGGACGGGCCGCACTCGGTCATCCTGAACCAGGTCACGAACGGCGTGGCGGTGCGCATGGCGGTCCTGTACCTGCTGGCGGGCGGCCAGCCGGAGCGGGCCGAGGCAGCCAAGCAGGGAGCGGAGGCATGAGCGACAAGATCGTGCTGGCGGGCGGACGGGTCGTGGACCCGAGCCAGGGCCTGGACCGGACGCTGGACGTGCTTCTCGCCGAGGGCTCCGTCGCCGCCCTCGCGGACGAGGTTCCGGCGCCCGAGGACGCGCGCGTGATCGACTGCTCGGGGCTCGTCGTGGCCCCCGGCCTGATCGACGTGCACGTGCACCTGCGCGAGCCCGGGGAGGAGCACAAGGAGACGATCGCGACGGGGGCGGCGGCGGCGGCGGCGGGTGGCTTCACGGCCGTGTGCGCGATGCCCAACACGGACCCGCCGATCGACGACCCGGCGGCCGTCGGCTTCGTCGTCGCCGCGGGGCGGGCGGCGGGCTCCTCCCGAGTGTACCCCGTCGGCTGCATCTCGGTCGGCCGGCAGGGCGAGCGGCTGGCGCTGATCGGCGAGATGGTCGAGGCCGGAGCGGTCGCGGTGACCGACGACGGCAGCCCCGTCATGGACTCCGGCCTCATGCGTCTCGCGCTCGAGTACGCGCAGGCCTTCGGCATTCCGGTCGCCGACCACCCCGAGGATCTGGGGCTGTCGGAGCTCGGCCACATGAACGAAGGGGTCGTGTCGGCCCGCCTGGGGCTGGCGGGCAAGCCCAACGCCTCGGAGGACATCCACATCGTGCGCGACCTCCTGCTCGCCGAGCTGACCGGGGGCCACATCCACCTCCAACACGTCTCGACGCGATTCGGGGTCGAGTCGATCCGGCAGGCCAAGGCGCGCGGCGTGCACGTGACCGCGGAGGCGTCGCCGCACCACCTCGTCCTCTCGCACGAGGCGGTCGACGGCTACCGCACGGAGGCGAAGATGAACCCGCCGCTGCGGACCGCCGAGGACGTGGCGGCGGTCCGGGCCGCCCTCGCGGACGGGACGCTGGACACGATCGCGACCGACCACGCGCCCCACCACTACGACGAGAAGGAGGCCGCCTTCGCCGACGCACCGAACGGGATCGTCGGGCTGGAGACCGCGCTCGGCCTCGTCCTGACGCGTGTCGTCGCGGAGGGCGTGATCGACCTGCCGACGATGGTGGAGCGGATGAGCTGTCAGCCCGCCCGCGCCTTCCAGCTCCCGGGCGGCACGCTCACCAGGGGGTCGGTCGCCGACGTGACGGTCTTCGATCCGGACGCGGCATGGACCGTGGATCCCTCGGCGTTCGTCTCCAAGAGCCGGAACACGCCCTTCGCGGGGTGGGAGCTGACGGGCCGCCCCCGCTTCACGATCGTCGGGGGACGCGTCGTGTGGGAGGGCTGAGGGACCTGCGCGGGGCGCCGTCGGTATACCCGCAAGAGGAGAGGCCCGGGCCGACGAGCGCCCCGGGCCTCCGATCGCCGGTCCGGGCCGCTCGGCCCGGCGCGCGTGCTAGAGCGCGTTGACCCTCTTCATGAGCCCGCTCTTGATGCGCGCCACCCGGTTCGGGTGTAGGAGGCGGCGCGTGGCGGCCCGGTCGAGAAGCGCGATCGCGTCGCTCAGGGGCCCGGCGGCCTGGTCGGCCGTCTCGGACGCGTGGACGCGCTTGATCGCCGTGCGGATGCGGGCGCGCTCGGACCGGTTCCTGAGCCGGGCCGCGGCGCTGAGGGTCATCCGCTTCTTGGCACTCTTGATGTTCGGCATCGGGTCGCTCGGGGAGCGGTTCGTCGACAGATTGCGAGCTTGAAAAGCTAGAGGAGAGCGCGGATGGGATCAACGGGTAGGGACGTCGACGGGGGGGCGGTAGGTTAGGCCATGGAAGCCGTCCTGATCGTCGCCGTCCTGATCCTGTCGGTCGTGGTCCACGAGGTCGCGCACGCCTGGCAGGCGCGCCGCGAGGGCGACGACACCGCCGAGCGGCTGGGGCGCATCACGCTGAACCCGATCCCGCACCTCGACCTCTTCGGGTCGATCCTCGTGCCGCTCGGGCTCCACCTGTCGGGTGCGAGCTTCCTGTTCGGGTGGGCGAAGCCGGTTCCCGTCGATCCCCGCAACTACCGCAACTACGTGGGCGGGGACATCCGCGTCTCCCTGGCCGGCATCGTCTCCAACCTCGGGCTCGCGCTCCTGAGCACGCTGGGCATGGCGTTCATCGTGAAGCTCGACAGCACGCTCGGCGGGGTGGGCGCGGTCGGCGAGGTGGCGTACGAGGTCTTCTACTACGGGCTCTTCATCAACCTCATCCTGGCCTTCTTCAACCTCATCCCGATCCCCCCGCTCGACGGCTCGCACGTCGTGGCCCACATGCTGCCCGGGGATCTGGCGCTGCGCTACCGGATGATGGGGCAGTACGGCATCCTCGTGCTCATGGGCGTCATGTTCCTGTTGCCCCAGGCCTTCGGCGTCCTGCTCTCTCCCGTCTTCTTCTTCGTGGGCCTCGCCGACTGGTTCGTCCGCCTGTGGATCTGACGCTTTCCGACCGCGCCGCGGAGCGCGAGGGCTTCTTCGTCGTCGAGATCGAGCGCTTCCAGGGGCCTCTCGACCTCCTGCTGCACCTGATCCGGACGCAGGACATCGAGATCTTCGACATTCCGATCTCGAAGATCACCGACCAGTTCCTGCAGGCGATCCAGGGGCTGGACGCCGGGGACCTCGACGGGGCGGGGGAGTTCCTGGAGATGGCGGCGACGCTGATCCGGATCAAGGCCCAGATGCTGCTGCCGAGGCCCGGCGAGGACGAGGAGGAGGACCCGCGCGCCGAGCTGGTGCGGCGCCTCCTCGAGTACGAGCAGGTGCGCGAGGTGTCGCAGCGGATGCGCGCCGCAGAGGCGGACCGGGCGCGCCGGCACGGGAAGGGTTACGTGCCCCCGCGCCCCAAGAGGCCGATCGAGGAGATCCCGCTGGAGACGACGTGGGAGGAGGTGTTCGCCGCGGCGCTCCTCGTCGAGATGCCCTCGCCCCGGCAGCGCGAGCACCGCATCGCGCAGAGGCCGGTCACCATGGAGGAGAAGGCCGTCCTGATCCTGGAGGCGCTCAAGCGGAGCAGCCGCGTGGAGTTCACTCGCCTGTTGAGGGGCTTCCGCGAGCGCTCGCATGGCGTGATGACCTTCCTCGCGGGGCTGGAGCTCACGCGCCGCGGCCTCCTCCTGCTGCGCCAGGCGAGGCCGTTCTCGGAGCTCTGGATCTACCGCCGCGAAGACGATGCGGGGGACGAGCCACGACCCGAAGTCATCGACGACCAAGGAGCCCACGCGTGAACGTCACCCAGATCGTCGAGGCCGTGCTCTTCGCGTCCGACGCGCCGCTGACCGCGGACGAGATCGCCCGCGCGGACGAGATGCTCGACGAGGACCAGGTGGAGGAGGCGCTCCAGCTCCTGCGCGCCGAGTACGACGACGCCGGGCGGTCCTTCGAGGTGGTCCAGCTGGCCGAGGGGTACCAGATCCTGACCCGACCCGAGTTCGCGCCGTACCTGGAGCGGTTCGACAACGTGCCCCGGCCGTCCCGGCTGTCGGGGCCCGCGCTCGAGACGCTGGCGATCATCGCGTACCGCCAGCCGATCGGTCGGCTCGAGATCGAGTACATCCGGGGGGTGAGCGCCGCCGGCGTGATCCGTACGCTGCAGGACCGCCGGCTCATCGACGTCGTGGGCCGGGCGGAGGGGCTCGGCCGGCCGCTCCTGTACGGCACCACGCGGCACTTCCTGGAGCACTTCAGCTTCCGATCGCTGGAGGATCTTCCCAGGCCCGAGGAGCTGCCCGTCGTGCTGCGCGAGCGGATCCCCCTCGGCCCCGAAGACTCCGAGGGCGGGGACGAGGACGGGCCGAACGTCGAGGCCGGCGAGGAGGAGGAGGCGCGGACGGCA
>JBFFWJ010000371.1:0-4220 GCA_041570315.1 Longimicrobiales bacterium
CTCATCACGGCGTCCCATCGCCCCGCGTCGACGTCCAGCAGCGAGGCCGACTCGAAGCTGGCCGCCGAATTGACGACCAGGTCGAGCCGGCCGAAGGCGCTGCGCGCCGCATCGACGAGGGCCTCCGGCCCGCTCGCAGTCGAGAGGTCTGCGCACACGGCTTCACAGCGCCGGCCGCGCTCGGCCGCGAGCTGTGCGACCTCCCGAGCCCCATCGGTGGAGGACCGATACCCGATCGTGAGATCGTAGCCCGCCTCGGCCAGGGCGATCGCGATCGCCCGGCCCACCCGCACGGCGCCGCCCGTCACGAGCGCTACGCGTTGCGGTTCCGGTTCGCTCATGGCAAGACTCATCCGCGGTCGGGCAGGTCCGGCCCTTCGTCTGCGGACACGAAAGAGAGGAAGCATGTCGAATCTGGCGGGCAAGGTCGCGATCGTCACGGGCGCCACCAAGGGCATCGGTCTGGCGGTCGCGGAGCGGATGGTCGACGAGGGGGCGTGGGTGGTCGTCGCCGCGCGGACCGCCTCGGACGTGGCGGAGGTCGCCGGCCGGCTGGGCGAGCGCGCGGTGGGCGTGCCCTGCGACGTCTCCGACCCGAGCGCGTGCCGGCGCCTGGTCGACGAGGCGGTGGAGCGGCTCGGGCGGCTCGACGTCCTGGTCAACAACGCCGGCTTCGGGATCTTCAAGCCCATCACGGAGATGACCGTGGAGGAGTGGCGCAACCAGATCGACGTGAACCTGGGTGGCGTCTTCTACCTCTCGAAGGCGGCGCTGCCCCACCTGAGCGCCTCGGGAGACGGGTTCATCATCAACGTCGGCTCTCTGGCCAGCCGCAACGCCTTCGCCGGCGGCACGGGCTACAACGCGAGCAAGTTCGGCCTCCTGGGTCTCACCGAGTCGATGATGCTGGACGTCCGCTACGACGACGTGCGCGTGTCGATCGTCATGCCGGGGAGCGTGAACACCGGCTTCCGCGGCAAGACCCGGTCAGCGGAGCGCTCCTGGCCCCTCGAGGCGGACGACTGCGCTCTCGCGGTGATGCAGCTGCTCTCCTATCCGAAGGGGGCCCACGTGAGCCGCGTCGAGATGAGGCCCGCGCAGCCGCGCAAGGGCTGACGCCCCCCGGCGGTGCCGGAGAAGGGGGTGGCGGGGCTGGATGCGCTCAGGCGCGCCCCGGGTGTGGGTATCTCCGATGCCTGACGATCCACCACCCGATCGCGTAGCCGATCGCCATCGGCGGGACCAGGTACATGCCCAATGGCACGATCAGCGTGATCGCGTCGAACTGCCAGAACACGCCGATGAAGAGCACGACGCCCGACGCCACGCCCGCCGCGTACGAAAGCCAGAGGGGGAGCATCGAGGCCCGTCCGAGAGGGTCGCCGCCGAACCCGACGCGCCACGGCAGCGCGGCGGCCGAGGCCAGAACGAGGAAGGGGAAGGCCCAAAGCGCCAGGGTCTGGACCAGGAGCACCGGCAGGGCCTCCGGGTTGAGGAAGTCGGAGACGGGGAGCGTGGGTCGCCCTCGAGCGTCCAGGTAGATCTTCACGCCGAGCCCCGTGAGCCACGGAAGAGCGACTCCGGTCGCCACGAAGAGCGCCGCTACGCCCCAGCCGTCGCGGAACGTGCCGGGGCGCGCCACCGAGAGGGTCGAGCGGCCGAAGATCTCGAGCTGGCCGGAGCGGGCGAGATCCTCGGCCCGCCGGACGCTGCGGTACAGGTAGAAGGGGACGGCAGCCAGGGACAGCGCTCCGACCGCGGCCGAGAAGGGCAGCAGCGCGCTCCACGGGCCTCCCTCGAAGAGCGCCTCGGCGGCGACCTCCGCCACGGTTCCCAGCGCGACGTGCCCGCCCAGCCATTGCCAGGCGGGGCGCGTTCCGGGCACCAGCGCGCCCAGCCGTCTCGCGAGACGGATCACCAGCCATCCGCTGGCGACCAGGACCAGCAGCGGGATCATCAGCCCGAGCGTGAACAGCGCTCCCCACATCGCGCCCATCGTGACCGCCTCCTCCTGCGGATGGAAGCTCGCGCTCGGCACGGGCGGCGCGGGATCGGAATGCACCCTCGAAGTCCTGTCGGGGAATCCCCCGGGAGGGTGGGACGCCGTGGGCGCTTCACCCGCCGGGACCGTCCGGTAGATTTCAACGGCGCGCGGCGTGCGCGTACCCTCCCATCTCACGGCGACGACCCTCAGGAGACGAGTCTCCCATGGCTGACGGATATCGGATCGAGAAGGACTCCCTGGGCGAGATGCGGGTCCCGGCGGAGGCGCTCTACGGAGCCCAGACCCAGCGGGCCGTGGAGAACTTCCCCATCAGCGGCCGCCGCTTCGGCCGCCGCTTCGTGCAGGCTCTCGGGCTCATCAAGAGATGCGCGGCCGAGACCAATGCCGAGCTCGGACACCTCGACGGGAAGATCGCCGAGGCCATCGCGGCCGCCGCCGCGGAGGTGGCCGAGGGCCACTGGGACGACGAGTTCGTGCTCGACATCTACCAGACCGGCTCGGGCACGTCCACGAACATGAACGCGAACGAGGTGGTCGCGCATCGCGCGTCGCAGATCCTGGAGGGCGACGGCCCGGTCCACCCGAACGACCATGTCAACTTCGGCCAGTCGTCGAACGACGTGATCCCGACCGCGATCCACGTTTCCGCGCGCCTCGCCGTCGCCGAGGAGCTGATCCCGGCCCTCGAGCACATGCGCTCGACGCTCGCAGCGAAGGCCGAGGCGTTCGACGGCATCGTCAAGTCCGGCCGGACGCACCTCATGGACGCGACGCCGGTGCGACTCGGTCAGGAGTTCGCGGGCTACGCGGCGCAGGTGGGCAAGGGGATCGAGCGCGTGCGCGGCGCCGCGGCCGAGCTGGAGGAGCTCGCGCTGGGCGGCACCGCAACCGGCACGGGCATCAACACGGACCCGGCGTTCGCGCCCAGGACGATCGCGCGCCTCGCCGAGGCGACCGGCATCGCCTTCCGCGAGGCCGAGGACCACTTCGAGGCGCAGGGCGCCAAGGACGCCGCCGTGAGCGCCGCCGGGGCGCTGAACACGGTCGCGACGAGCCTCATGAAGATCGCCGACGACATCCGCTGGCTGGGCTCCGGTCCCACCTCGGGGATCCACGAGCTCCGGCTCCCCGCGATTCAGCCCGGCTCGTCCATCATGCCCGGGAAGGTCAACCCCGTCATGTCCGAAGCGATGATGATGGTGTGCGCCCGCGTGATGGGGAACCACACCACCATCACCGTCGCCGGCAGTCGCGGCAACTTCGAGCTCAACGTGATGATGCCGGTGCTCGCCGACGCCCTGCTCGAGTCGATCACCCTGCTCGCCAACGTCGCTCGAGCCTTCACCGACCGGTGCCTGTCCGGGATCGAGGCCAATGAGGACCGAGCCCGCGATCTGCTCGAGCGCAACCCCTCGGTCGCGACGGCGCTCAACCCCTACATCGGCTACGACGCGGCGGCCGTGGTGGCCAAGGAGTCGGCGGCCCGTGGCGTCAGCGTGCGCGAGGTCGTGCTCGAGCGGAGCCTCCTCCCCGCCGACAAGATCGACGAGGCGCTCGACGTCCGTTCCATGACCGAGCCGGGGCTGCCCGACTGACCGACTGACCGACTCACCGACTCACCGCCGGGCGACGGGCGCCGGGGGCCGGCGCCGGCTGGCGCGCGGGCGGCCCGGACACCGCTCGCGTCGCCCCGCCCCGGCTCAGAAGAGGAGGGCGATCGGCGACAGGCGTTGCTTGGCGGCCCGCTCCATGAACCGGGGCGTGTAGGCGCGGATGTGCCTCCCCCCCGCGAAGACCTCGATCATGTGGAGCTCGTGGGGCGCGAAGGTGTCGAGGTACTCGAGCCCGCCGAGGACCGGCACCTCGTCGAGGTACACGGTCGGCTCCACCGCTCGCCCGCGAAGGAACAGGCACGTGCCCCCTCGCCGCCCGGCGCAGGGAACCGCGGCCGCTCCGCTGCGCATCTCGACGAGCTCGAGCGCCGTTCGCTGGGCCGTGCTCGCGAGATCGGCGGCGTCGTACGCGAACACGCTGGTCGCGACCGCGTTCCTGCGGGCGCGGAAGCGGTCGGAGACGACCCTGAGCCCCTCGATCAGGAAGGGATCGGGGGAAAGCTCGAGTGCCAGCGGCTGTACCCCCGCGCGCACCTCACCCTCCCACCGAAGGGTCTCGTAGCCGAGAGCCTCCACCGTCAGCGAGAGAGGCCCGGCGGTCA
>JBFFWJ010000372.1:0-4205 GCA_041570315.1 Longimicrobiales bacterium
GACCGCGCCCGGGCGGCGGGAGGGGATCGCCCCCGACGTTCTGCTGGGCGTCCTCTACCGGGTGGCGGGCGCCGACGCGGTCGTCTACGTGAACGCCCTGGGCCGCTTCTCCTGGCCGGTCCAGGTGTGCGAGCGGATCAACGAGCGGCTCCGCGCGCCGCTCGGCGGGCTGCGCCCCTCCTTTCCCGTTCCCGCCGGGGGCGTGCGGGCCGAGGATGCCGGCCGTTGGCTCGAGCGCTACGGCGCCGACACGATGCTCCTGATCGGCGGCAGCTTGTTGGGCCAGGACGACCTCCTGGGAGCCACGCGCCGGGTGGTGGAGGCGGCTCACGCGGTCGATCCGGCGTGGCGCGGGGTCGCGGAGGGGGAGGCGGAGCGGTGAGCGGATCACGCGTCATCCGGGCGACCCCGGGGGGCTGGGCGGGCGTGGAGCCGCGCTCGTACAAGGACGAGGACGCCTCCTTCTCGGGCGTGGCTCGGCACACCCTGCTCGGGGCCCGGGACGGCTCGGACGCGCTCGATTTCGAGGTGCGGTATTTCCAGGTGCGCCCCGGAGGGTGCTCGTCGCTCGAGCACCACGCGCACGCGCACGCCGTGGTCGTCCTCGAGGGCCGGGGCCGTGTGCGACTGGGCGAGCGACTCGAGCCCGTCCGACCGTTCGACGTGGTGTACGTGGCGCCTCACGAGGTCCACCGATTCGAGGCGAGCGAGGGCGAGGGGCTCGGGTTCCTGTGCATCGTCCACCGCGACCGGGACCGGCCCGTGACCGTGGGGGAAGCGCCGGTGTGAGCGCCGCTTCGGCGAGCGTAGCCTGTGCGGGATGCGGACGCGCCCCTGGCCCAGCTCGAGGAAGTCGTCGCCTGGCTGGGCCTCTCCCGGCCCGGTGCGCTCTTCACGCGGTGTCGCCTGTGCAACGGGAGCCTGGAGCCGGCCCTTCCCGAGGAGGTGGAGGTGTCGGTTCCCGCCCGCGTGCGGGCGGTCCCCCGCCGGTTCCGCGCATGCCGGTCCTGCGGCCGCGTCTACTGGGAAGGATCCCACACCCAGCGCATGCGCGCGGTGCTCGACCGCGTGTTCCCGGCCGAGCCGAGCGGCCCAGCCTCGGCCGAGCGGGGCGGGTGAGCCTCAGCCGAGCGGGGCGGTCATCGAGCGATGGCGGCCAGGGAGCCCGCGAGGATCAGAGCTTGCTCTCGGCGACCGCTCGGACGACGTCGGTTGCGGACAGGATCCCCAGGAGCTCGCGGCCGTTCATGACGAGGACGCGGTGGACGCCGGCCTCGATCATGACCGCGGCGGCGTCCCTCACGTCCGCGTCCGGCGTGACCGCGACGACCCGTCGGGTCATGACGTCCGACACGGAGCGGTCGGCGAGGATGTCCCACTCGGGGGAGCCGGATTCCTCGAAGCGCGCCGTGATCTGCGCCCCCGCGTCCGCCCAGTAGTCGGCGAAGTAGGAGGACGGGCTGTCCGAGCCCTCCTCCCAGACCTCGGCCTGATCGTACTCGCCCCACTCGGTCTGACCCGGCCTGCCGGTCGGCACGCCCGGCGTCGTCGCGGCGAACTCGAGGATGTCGGTCGCCGACACGACACCCGCGACAGAGTTTCCACTCACGACCGGAGCGCCCGAGACGTTCTCCGCCCGCAGCACCTCGAGTCCCTCGCGGAGGCTCAGCTCCACGTCCAGCGCCACCACGTCGGTGGTCATGATCTCTTTCACGGTCGCCACGGTCGCAACTCCGTCTTGGAAGCGTGCGATTGCCCCCTAAACCTCGGCAAGTCGGGTGCGCGCGGCCAGGGCGGCAGGCCGTAGCGAGCGCCGGCTCCCAGGCCCGGCCCGCCGAGGCCGGCGCCCTACTCGTCCGAGTCCCGCTCGATCTCGATCGAGCAGTTCGTCACCACGGCGGCGATGGCCCCCACGGCGGCCCACACGGGCAGAAGCACCGCCCCCGCGACGCCGAGCGTCACGGGAAACTCGATCAGGGTCCGCCCCTCCTCGTTCTTGATCACGACGTGGCGAACGTTCCCCTCGTGCAGAAGCTCCTTGATCTTGCCGATCAGCTTCTCGCCGGTAACGCGATGCTCCTCGCGGCCCGAGCCCCGCTCTCCGGGCTCCTGGCCGGCTTCTCCGCCGGCCGACGATTCGTTGTCGATCATGTTCCCCCCTTGGGTTTCTCACGGCCCGGTGTCATTGTGCAGCGCCTGGCCGTCCGACGCACGCCCCACGAGAGGTCCACCGCGCAGATGCATCGCACGGACGAAGCACCCCAGCGAGCCCCCGGCGGGCGCCGGCGGGACTCCGGGGACCGGCTGCGCCTCGGCTCGGTGCTCGGGTTCGAGGTCGACATCGACTACTCGTGGTTCGTCATCTTCTTCCTCGTCTTCTGGTCGCTTTCCCAGGCGGTCTTTCCAGCCGCGGCGCCCGACGTGTCGCGCGGCGCTCACGTGGCGATGGGCTTCGTGGGCACGGTCCTGTTCTTCGCCTCGCTGCTCGCCCACGAGCTGTCGCACGCGCTGGTGGCGCGCGCCAAGTCGATTCCGATCGAGGGGATCACGCTCTTCATCTTCGGGGGGATGGCCCGCACGACCCGCGAGCCGGACGCCCCGGGAGACGAGATCCTGATTGCGGGCGTGGGCCCCGTGTCGAGTGTCCTGCTCGCCGTGCTCTTCTGGGGATGTGCGCGGCTCGCGCCCGTCGTCGGAGCCGGTGTCGCCGTGGTGGCCGTCGCGGAGTACCTGTCCGTCATCAACCTCGTGCTGGCGATCTTCAACGTGCTTCCCGGCTTTCCGCTGGACGGCGGGCGGGTCCTTCGGGCCGTGGTCTGGCAGGCTACCGGAGATCGAACGAAGGCGACGCTGTGGGCGACCCGCGGCGGTCAGTGGATCGGTACGTTCCTCATGGTCCTGGGCGCGGTGCAGGCGCTGGCGGGCGCGCCCCTCGCGGGCCTGTGGATGGCCTTCATCGGGTGGTTCCTGCGGGGGTTGGCGCGCACGTCCTTCCAGCAGCACGTGATCCGCGATCTCCTCCAGGGTCACGTGGCATCCGATCTCATGTCGCCGGAGCCGGTGGTCGTCTCGGCGCGTGAGCCGCTGGAGTCTCTGGTGCACGATCACTTCCTGCGACTGCGGTTCGGGGGCTACCCGGTCGTCGACGGCGACGCCCTCGTCGGGCTCGTCACTCTGGAGGACGTCAAGACGGTCCCCCGCGATGCCTGGCCCCGGACCTCGGTCGCGGAGGCGATGACGCCGTTGGAGCGATGCGCCCTCGTGAGGCCCGACACCGGGGTGCCGGAGCTCCTCGAGGCTCTCACCGACCGCCGCGCGCGCGGTCGCGCGCTCGTGCTCGACGGTGGGCGGCTCGTCGGAATCGTGTCCGCGAGCGACGTCGCCCGCTGGATCCAGCGCGTCCAGTGGATGCAGAGCATGCGGGCCGGACGCGCCTGACGGCTGCGCGGCACGCGTCTTGTGTGGAACGGGCCCGCTCCTGAAACTGTAGGTCAGAGAGATCCGTACGTCGTGGTGAGGCCGGGGCACGCCTCCCACGGCCGCCGATTTCGAACGAGAGGACGACCCCCGATGATGAAGCTCGCCGCCGGACTGACCGTTTCCGGGATCATCGGGTTCCTCCTGCTCGAGGCGCTGAAGATCCTCATGGTGCCGATCACGGCATGGGTCCTGGGCCTGTTGGCGCTCGCGCTGAAGATCGTCCTGGTGGTGGCCGGACTCGCGGTCGCGCTGGGGGTCGGCGTCCTCTTCCTGCGTCGCTCGCGCCGGGCTCGCGAAGCGGCCTGAGCCTGGCCTCGCGCGGCGCGGCCGACGGTCGCGTCGAGCCCTCGGCGCGCCCCAACCACAACCGACTCCCTCACGGGTCTCCACAACCGGCGCTTCGTGGCGAGCGAGCTCGAGAAGGAGCTCAACCGCTGGAAACGCCACGCGCGTTCCTTCGCCGT
Organism: Longimicrobiales bacterium; assembly: GCA_041570315.1. GTDB lineage: Bacteria > Gemmatimonadota > Gemmatimonadetes > Longimicrobiales > Gaopeijiaceae > JBFFWJ01. Next base: position 3,945 of record JBFFWJ010000372.1, read on the forward strand.
GCTCATGCTCGACGTCGATCGGTTCAAGCGCTACAACGACGAGCATGGGCACCTCGCCGGAGACGACGTGCTCACCGCCTTCGGGCGCGTGATCCGCGACGCCACGCGCGACCAGCGGGGATGATCGCGGCGGCGGACGACGTCGCCGCTCGATCTGGCGGCGGTTGCGTTGGATGCTGTCCCCTGTAACCGGTTCGCTTCCAGTTCGTCGAGCCGGTTGTCGTGAGCGCCGTCCTCCACACCATCGTCGACTCCGGCCCC
>JBFFWJ010000373.1:0-4200 GCA_041570315.1 Longimicrobiales bacterium
ACGCTCCTGGCCCTCGAGTGCCTGGGCTCCTGCGACACGGCGCCGGTGGCCCTGGTGAACGAGGAGCTGCACGAAGGCCTGTCGATCGAGTCGATCGACCGGATCATCGATTCCCTGCCGGAGCTCGGCGGCCAGCTGTCCGCCCTCTACCCGGAAAAGTACATCTTCGACGTCGGCGGCTTTCCCAAGGTGCTGGCGAAGGATCTGGCTCGGAGCCTCGTCCAGCAGGCGATGCAGTTCGAGCCGGACGTCGTGCTCGACGCGCCTGTCGACGGCCTCGAGCGCGTCGACGGGCGCTTCGAGCTACGCTGCGGCGGGCGCCGCTTTCCGACCCGTTCGGTCGTGATCGCGGGCGGGAAGGGAGCCTTCGAGCCGATGAAGCTCGACTGCCCGGGCTACGAGGAGCTCATGCACCGTGGCGTGGAGTACGCGGTGCGCAGCCCGGACGATTTCCGGGACAAGAAGGTCGTCGTCGTGGGGGGCGGGGACTCGGCTCTGGACTTCGTCCTGATGCTCAAGGACGTCGCCGCCTCGATGACGCTCTTGCACCGACGTGACGGGTGGCGGGCCCACGCGGCCTCGGTCTCGCTCATGGAGGCGGCGGCGCAGGCCGGCGAGGTCGACGTGCGCACGTTCCATGAAGTACGCGAGATCCACGGGTCCGAGCGCGTGGAGCGCGTGACGATCTTCGACAATCGCACGGATGAGGACGAGACGATCGACTGCGACGCGTTGCTGTGCTGCCTCGGCTTCAAGCCCGACCTCGGGCCAATCAAGAGTTGGGGCCTGAAGGTCGAGAAGAACCGCATCCTGGTCGACCAGCTGATGGCGACGAACGTGCCCGGGGTGTACGCCGCGGGTGACGTGGTCAGCTACGAGGGCAAGCTCGACCTGATCGCGACCGGCTTCGCCGAGGCGGCCATCGCCGTCAACAACGCCGTGCACTTCGTCGATCCCAGCGCCCGCGTGAACCCCGGGCACTCGACGAACATGAAGGTCTTCAAGGAAGCCTAGGGGCGCCCCGGCTCCCCCCTTTCGACAACGATGAGGTGCGCACATGACCGAGACTGACAGCCCGCAGCGCGAGACCGTGGTCGTCGTGGGGTCGGGGCCGGCCGGCTGGACCGCCGCGATCTACGCCGCCCGCGCGGAGCTGCGTCCCCTCGTCATCGAGGGCTCGATCAGCCGGACGATGATCCCGGGCGGGCAGCTCATGTTCACCACCGAGGTCGAGAACTATCCGGGGTTCAGGGAGGGCGTCGACGGGCAGACGCTCATGATGGAGATGAAGGAGCAGGCGCTCCGCTTCGGCACCCGCGTGCTCACCGAGGACGTGGTCGAGATCGACAAGGACCGGTACCCCTTCCGGCTCGTCACGACCGAGGGCAAGGAGGTCCAGGCCGAGGCGGTGATCCTCGCGACCGGGGCCAACGCCAACTGGCTGGGCCTCCCGAACGAGCAGCGGCTGGCCCAGTCCGGAGGCGGCGTGAGCGCGTGCGCGGTGTGTGACGGTGCCCTCCCGCACTTCCGTGACCAGGTGCTCGTCGTCGTCGGAGGCGGGGATACCGCCATGGAGGACGCGCTCTACCTGACGAAGTTCGCCAGGGAGGTCGTGATCGTGCACCGGCGCGACGAGCTGCGCGCATCGAAGATCATGGCCGACCGGGCGATGGAGAACGAGAAGATCCGCTTCGAATGGAACTCGCTCGTGACCGAGGTCCACGGCGACGACGTGATCACCGGCGTCCGCCTCAGCGACACGCTCACGGGAGAGGAGCGGGACGTCGAGTGCGGCGGCATGTTCGTCGCGATCGGGCACTCGCCCAACACGGCCTTCCTGCGCGGCGTCGTCGACCTCAAGCCGAACGGGTACGTCGAGACTCCGATCGCCTGGCGCACGCAGACGTCGGTCCCGGGGATCTTCGCGGCGGGCGACGTCATGGACGACTACTACCGGCAGGCCGTCACCGCCGCCGGGACGGGGTGCATGGCCGCGCTCGACGCCGAGCGCTGGCTGGCGCACGGCGGGGCGGGCGCCGGCGTGGAGTCGGAGGGAGTCGCGGTCGGCTAGGGAGCCGGTGCGCGGTCTCGGAGGCCCAGGGCGACCGGCGGCGGAGCGGCCGGCGCCCTCCGCGCGGCTCGACGACTACCTCGCACGGGTGCGCTTCGAGGGTCGCGCTCGGCCGACCGTCGACACGCTCGTGCGGGTGCATCACCAGCATCTGCTCCACATCCCCTACGAGAACCTCAGCGTCCAGCTCGGGGACCCGCTGGACCTCGACGTCGAGCGCACCTTCACGAAGATCGTACACGGAGGACGGGGCGGCTGGTGCTACGAGATGAACGGCCTCCTCCAGTGGGCGCTCGAGCGGATCGGCTTCGAGGTGACGAGGATGGCGGCGGGTGTGCTCCGCTCCGAGCGCGGAGACCGGGCGCTGGGGAATCATCTCGTCCTGGCCGTCGAGATCGACGGCGAGCCCTGGCTCGCGGACGTCGGCTTCGGGGATGGTCTCCGGGAGCCGGTGCCGCTTCGGGAGGGACCCATCCGGCAGCGAGGGCTGGGCTACGCCCTCGAGCGCATCGACGGGGGCTATTGGCGCTTTCACAACCACGCGCACGGCGGGGCGCGCGACTTCGACTTCCGGCCCGAGCCTGCCGACGAGGCCCTGCTGGAGCGACAGTGCGGCTGGCTGCAGTCCTCGCCCGAGTCGGGCTTCGTTCAGAACCTCGTGTGTCAGACGTTCCAGCCCGAGGCCCTGCAGGTGCTGCGCGGGCGCGTCCGTCGCGAGGTGACGTCAGGCGGGATGCGCGAATGGACGCTGGGCGCCGCTGCCGAGCTGCAGGCCGAGCTCGGGTCGGTGTTCGGCCTCGACGTGGACGTGACTCCTCTGTGGCCGCGGATCGCGGCGAGGCACCGGGAGCTGTTCGGCCAGGGGTAGGGAACCCCTGCACGAGCCCGGGGCCCGCACCCACGTGTCTGACGAGAGTCTCCTGCCGACCTCAGGCGACCAACGCCCGGGTCCCGGGCCGTCTCAGAACGGCAGCCCGTCGCCCCCGTCGTCGGTGGCGGGCGGCTCCGGCCACGGCTCATCCTCGCTCGCGGGAGGCCGCCCGGCCTCGGACTCGTCCGGGCGCTCGACGCGCCACGCCTTCACGTCGGTGTACCAGCGGCCGTTGAACTCGCGGCTCTGGATGTCGATGTGCGCCGTGACCGTCTCGCCCTCGGTGATCCCGAACTTGTCGATGTTGTCCCCCCACTGGACGATGCACACCTGCCTGGGGTACTGGCCCGGGATCTCCAGGATGAACTCCTGCTTCCTCCACGGGCCGTTCCGGCCGGTGCCGGTCTGCTCCTCGAGGACGTCGATGACTGTTCCGGTGATCTGGAGGCTCATGGCGGGCTCGGCGTACCTACGCTGGCGACAGGTGGAACGGATGGAAGGGCGTGACTCGTTCGCGGCGGCGATCGCTGCCGGTCAGCCCGGCAGGAAACCCGCCCCGATCGCGACGACGGTGAGTGCGCTCAGGGCCCAGACGATCTCGTCTCTTCTCTCCAGGAGCAAGTGCGTCGTCAGGGTGGCTCCGATCGGCGTGGCGAAGGCGTAGACGGTGAAGAACGTGCTGAAGACGTCCCCGACGAGGGCGTCCACGTCCAAGCCGCCGCTCGCGACGAGCGCCCGGGCGACGTCCAACGCGGTGAAGCCGATCGTGAAGACCGCGCCGAGCTGGAGGTACAGCCGGACCTCCATCCGTGCCTGCCGCCGGAACCAGGCGGTCAGGGGGCCCACGAGGGGCCGAAAGAGGAGGGCGAGCGGCCCGCCGGGGTCGTGGAACCGATAGTAGAGCCGGAGCCTGTGGCTCCATCGGTCGAGGTCGGCGAGCAGAGGCAGGCTCGAGTCCCAGCGTGCGCCGAAGATCGTCACGGCGATCAGCACCGCCACGGCGACGAGCGCCTCGAAGTCCCCGCGCTGCGCGGTCACTCCGCCGAGCGCGGATCCGGCCACGAGCAGGACGAGCGCGTCGCCGAGGAGCCGCGGTCTCCCCCTCCTGCGGGAGGCCCAGGCCGGCTCACCCTCCAGCTCGTCGTCGCCGGGCAGCGGGGGCAGGAACTCCATCCCCAGCGGAGGGAGCCCCGCGGATTCCCGCTCTGCCTGACGGTCGTTGTAGCTCCGGACCAACCGGTCGAGGAAGAACACGTCG
>JBFFWJ010000374.1:0-4199 GCA_041570315.1 Longimicrobiales bacterium
CTCGGTCCGCCACGTAGATGAGCCCGTCGCGCGAGCCGGCGATCCCGTGCGGGGTGCGGAGCTGTCGAGACGGCTCGGCCGAGGCCGGATCCGGCCGGTAGTCGTCGTCGGGCGGCTCGCCGTACGCGCCCCAGTGACGCAGGTAGGCTCCCGTCTCACCGTCGAAGACGATCACGCGCCGGTTCCCGTAGCCGTCGGCGACGAAGACCTCGTTGTCCGCGGGATCGACCCAGATCTCGGCCGGGCGTCCCATCAGCTCCGGGTCGTTGCTGCCCCCGGTCTCGTCGAGGCGCCCGATCGTCAGCACGTGCTCGCCCTCGCGGGTGAACTTGAGGGTCAGGTTGCTCTCGCGGGCGTTCGTCCAGACGTAGCCCTCGTGATCCACGAAGAGGCCGTGGATGACGCGCCAGCTCCCGTCCGGGCCGCTCGCGTCCCAGCTCCGCACGAGGCCGCCCTCGGGATCCCACTCCGAGATCAGGCTGCGGCTCGACGTCCACACGTGGCCCCGCGCGTCGGTCGCGATGCCGATGACCTGGCCCCACTCGAAGTCGGAGGGGAGAGACGGCCAGCTCGGATCGACGCGGAAGGCGGGGGGCTCGCCGGGCGCCTCCCGCGGCGCGTCGCTTCCGCAGCCCTGCAGCAGGGGAACGGTGATCATGGCGGTGGCCACGACCCTGTGGAATCGCTTCATCGTCGACCGCTCCCGGATTCGGGCGCCCCCGGGCGGTCGTCCGGCGGATCCGGTCGATGCCCCGTGGCGCGGGCCCATCGTGGCGGGCGGCGCGATCCCCGGCAAGCCCCCGTCTCCGACGAATTTCATTGCAGCCCGATCCGGGGGTGCCCGATACTCGAATAGCCCCCCCATGGCATGAACATGCCATCGATCTGCCGGAGGGGATGATGAATCTGAGGCTCGTGCTCGTGGGATTCCTGGCCCTGTCACTCGGGGCTTGCCGGGGCTCGGCGCGCGTGCCCGTCGAAGCCCGGGCGGGCGTCGTCGTGGGCGAGGTCGAGGGCCCGGGCCCCGCCGACCGGGTGTGGGTCTGCCACCGCGGGCGGTGGCAGGAGGTCGCGGCTGCCGCCGCCGGCGCGCACGACCGGCACGGCGACCGTATCAGCCGCTCGGCGCGCGCCGCCCGCTCGGCGTGCTGACCCGGGCGTACTCCGCCCCTCAGGGCCCCCCGCCGAGCCGTAGCTCGGCCCGGGTCGCCACGCCCCGCTCGGCGTGTGCGGCCCACAGCTCCATCGCGGCTCCCGTACGCGGAGGCGGGGGGGCGGCCTCGGGGAGGCGCTCCGCGCGGAGGGCGCGGCCGCAGAGGAGGATCTCCTCGCCGCAGAAGAGGGGAGCCACCGCGCGGTAGCCGAAGCGGTCGAGTCCGGCCGTGGACGAGATCGCGAGCTGCGGCGCCGCTGGGGTGGCCGCGGGGCCGTGGCCGGGTGCGCGGCTCCCGCCGGCCCGGCGCGCGCCCGCATCGAGGAGCAGGAGCGCGATCAGCGGACCGTGGACGAGCAGTCCGGCGTACCCTTCCACGGCGGTCGTGTAGGGATGGTCGTAGTGGATGCGGTGCGCGTTGAAGGTCAGCGCGGAGAAGCGGAAGAGCGTCACCTCGTCGGCGGCGAAGGACTCGGTCCACTCCGGCGCCTCCGAGGGTGGCGTCGGGCCCGGCGGCCCGGGGCGGCTCGCCCCCGCGGCCGACGGGCGCACGCGGTACACGAGGCTCTGCTCCTCCTCCAGCACCACGCCCGCCGACGTGGAGATCCGGTGCTCGACCGTCACGAAGACGAGAGGTCCGCTGCGTCCCTCCTTCGGCACGACGGAGCGGATCGTGGAGCGGCGCTCCGCCTCGTCGCCGATCCTGAGGATCCCCGGGAAGCGCAGCGTGCCCCCGGCCCACATCCGGCGCGCCCCGGCGAGCGGAGGAAGGAAGGCCCCGAGGGCCTCGTGCCCGTCGGCGCCGAGGCTCGAGCGAGGGGTCGCCTCGTGGAAGTACAGCCAGTGCCAGGCCGGGGGGAGCCCGGCGCCCGGCTCGAGCGCATCCGGGTCACGGTCCAGCGTCGCGGCGAGCGCCCGCGCCGGGCCCGGGGCGATCACGTCCACCACGGTGCGGGAGCGGCCGACCCAGGCCGCGAGATCCTCCGGGCGCGGCGTCCCCGGGGTGCTCAAAACGAGCGGGGCAGGCCGAGGACGTGCTGGCCGACGTAGCTCAGCACGAGGTTGTTGGCGACGGGCGCCACCAGGTACAGGCGGGCCTCGCGGAACTTGCGCTCGATCCCGAACTCGGTGGCCATTCCGTAGCCACCGAAGACGTCCATCGCGACGTTGGCGGCCTCCCAGGCGGCCTCGGAGGCCAGGAGCTTGCTCATGTTCGCCTCGGCCCCGCAGGGCTCGCCCGCGTCGTACAGGCGAACCGCGTCGTCCCGCGCCGCCATCGCCGCCCTCGCGTGCACGTACGCGCGCGCGATCGGGAACTGCACGCCCTGGTTGCGACCGATGGGACGGTCGAAGACCACGCGCTCGTTCGCGTACTTCGTGCAGCGGTCCACGAAGAAGAGGGCGTCTCCGAGCGATTCCGACGCCAGCAGGATCCGCTCGGCGTTCATCCCGCTCAGGATGTACTCGAAGCCTCGTCCCTCCTCGCCGATGCGGCTCTCCACGGGGATCTCCAGGCCCTCGAAGAAGACCTCGTAGGTGTCGTGGTTGATCATCGTCTCGAGGGGCGCGACGCGGACCGTGTCGCCCGCCTCCCGCAGGTCGACCACGAAGGCGCTCAGGCCGGCGGTCTTCCTGGCGGCCTCGTCGCGCGGCGTCGTGCGGGCGAGGAGGAGCATCAGGTCCGAGTGCGCCACGCGCGAGATGAAGACCTTCTGGCCGTTGACCACGTAGCGATCGCCCCGCCGCTCGGCGAAGGTCGCGATCCGCGTGGTGTCGGAGCCGGCGTCGGGCTCGGTGACCGCGAAGGCCTGCAACCGCAGCTGTCCGGCCGCGATCCCGGGGAGCCAGCGCGCCTTCTGCTCGGCCGATCCGTGACGCAGGAGCGTGCCCATGGTGTACATCTGGGCGTGGCACGCCGCGGCGTTGCCGCCGGAGCGGTTGATCTCCTCGAGGATCAGGGCCGCCTCGGCCATGCCCAGGCCGGCGCCTCCGTACTCCTCCGGAACGAGGCAGGCGAGGTAGCCGCCCTCGGTGAGGTCGCGCACGAAAGCCGAGGGGTACGCGCGCTCCCGGTCGAGCTCCTGCCAGTACGAGGACGGGTAGCGGGCGCACAGGCGACGGACCTCCTCCCGGAGGGCCTCCCGGGTCGCGCGCACCTCTCCCGCGTCAGTCATCTCGGCCTCCGCCCCATGCGAGGATGCGCCGGGCCGCCTCCACGACCGGGCGGTCCACCATCGCGCCGTCCAGCGCGAAGGCGCCGGCGGACTCGGCCTCGGCCGCGCGCGTGACACGGCGCGCCCACTCGATCTCGGACTCGGTGGGCGCGAAGGCGCCGAGCACGGCCGGGACCTGGTCGGGATGGATCGCGGCCTTGCCGTTGAAGCCCAGGGCCCGCACCCGATCCGCCTCGCCGCGCAGCCCCCCGGCGTCGGACAGGTCGAGCCAGGGCATGTCGATCGCCGCGACGCCGCCGAGGCGGGCGGCGTGCACGACGCGGCTGCGCGCGTACAGCAGCGGCTCCCAGGCGAGCTTGGCGCCGAGCTCGATGCTCAGGTCGAGGCCGCCGAAGAGGACGGCGCGCACCGGCTCGGCCTGCGCGATCTCCTCGACGCGGTCGAGTCCCTGCACGGTCTCGATCATCGCGACGACGTCGGGAGCCCCCGCCGACGCGCCGATCCTTCGCCGAGCGCGCGAGATCTCCTCCGGGCTTCCGACCTTGGGGATCACCAGCGCCGGGGGCGGGTCTGCCGCGCCGCCCGGTCGCCGGCCGAGCGCCCGTGCCAACGCCCGGAGGTCGGCGACACCCTCGTCGGTGTCCGGATGGTTGATGCGGATCATGAGCCGGACGTGGTCCGGGCTCGGCAGCCCGAGCATCTCCTCGAGCGAGGCACGCGCCCCCTCCTTGTCGGCCGCCGCCACCGCGTCCTCGAGGTCCGCGCACACCGCGTCGGCTCCCGACCGGGCCGCCTTCTCGTACAGCTCGGGGCGCGACGCGGGAAAGAAGAGGACGCACCGGGAGCCGGCGAACGCCCGTGGCGCGCTCACC